>JANLXD010000333.1:0-2088 GCA_031364935.1 Candidatus Eiseniibacteriota bacterium | reverse complement strand
TGCGCTCCTGCTGCACTCCCTTCAATCCCACGGCGAGCATCTTGTGCTGCTCGAAGGCCAGCCGGAGCGCCTCGCGCGCGATCGCCTGCTCGATGACCAGCTCGTCGAGCGACTGGGGAATCGTGGTCGGGCGGATCATCTTGTTCTTGATCCGGTTTCGGAGATCGGCCTCGTCGATCGCGAACGGCACCCACCGGAGGATATTGGCGAGGCCCGCCTCCGCGAGCACGTTCGAGACGCTGTAGCTCATCCCGAGGTTGGCGCTCACCGTGCGATTGAAGACCCCCTGGAACACCGAGAAAACGTCCGTCGTCGCGCCGCCGATGTCCACGCCGATCACGTTGATCTTGTCGTCGCGGGCGATGGTCTCGATGATGAGCCCCACCGCGCCGGGAGTCGGCATGATCGGCACCGGGGACCAGGTCATCAGCTTCTTGTACCCGGGCGCGTGGGCCATCACGTGTTCCATGAAGAGATCGTGGATCTTGTCCCGCGCGGGAGTGAGGTTCTCGCGCTCCAGCACCGGCCGGAGATTGTCGGTGACGACGAGCGCTGTCTTTTTCTCGAGCCGCTCCCGAACGATCCCGGCAGCGTCCTTGTTCCCGGCGTAGATCACGGGCAGCTCGTAACCGGCCCCGAGCCGTGCCTTCGGTTCGGCCGCGGCCAGAAGCTCGGCCATCTCGGCGACGTGCGACGTGGTGCCTCCGTCCACGCCCCCGGAGAGGAGGATCATGTCGGGGCGGAGCTGCCGGATGCGCTTGATCTTCTCGTGCGGCAGGCGGCCGTCATTCGATGCGATCACGTCCATCACGATCGCGCCCGCGCCGAGGGCGGCTCGCTGGGCGCTCTCGCCGGTCATGCTCTTCACCACGCCCGAGACCATCATCTGGAGGCCGCCGCCCGCGCTGGAAGTGGAGATGTAGAGGTCAACCCCCTCGGTTCCCTTCTGGGGGGTGATGATCCGCTCGCCGTCCAGGATCTTCCGGCCGGCCAGCTCCTCCACTTCCATGATCGCGTTCAGCACGCCGCGGGTCACGTCCTCGAAGGGTGCCTCGACCGTGGTGGGCGCCTCGCCCCGCACGATCAGACGGTATTCGTCGCCGCGGCGCTCGATCAGGATCGCCTTGGTCGTGGTGCTGCCGCAGTCCGTCGCCAATATTGACTTCAAGTCCTGGGACACGACGGTCGCGACGTGGTCGCTGGATTCGATTCGGGTCACTCGGGTTCCTTTCCTTCCGGGCGCGGACGCCGCTCCGCGCGCTTCGCGTCACGCTTTTCTTTCAGGGCCCGGCGCTCGCTCTCGTCCTGCCGCTCGATCGCGACCAGGAGCGCCTCGAGGTTCTCCCGGCGCTCCATCATCGCCGCGAAGCGCTCGTACTCGGGCACCTGGAACAGCGCCCGGACCATCGGCTCGAAGAAATACATCGCCTGGCTGCCCAGGAACGACAGCGGCTTCACGCTCTCGAGGAAGAGAATCGCGGGCACCGTCATCCGGTAGCGCACCGTCGCCTCGGCGAGGCGCTCGAGCAGCCGGTCGTCCTCGGGCGTCCGCTCACTTCCGGCGGGCGGGCGCGAGGCGTGCTTGAACGAATCCCACCACTTGATCGCGGTTGTCCTCCATCGTGAGCCGCACGCCGCGGTAGGCGTCCAGCCAGCTTCGCTTCTCGAACGGGCTCAGGAACACGCCGCTCTCGTCCACCTCGAACCGCCGCATCTCGCTCCAGGGCCGGCTCCGCACCACGCCCAGCGAGCGCACCTCGATTACGTCCCGCGTCAACCGGTAGCCGGTCGGCAGCAGGAACGACGAAATCGAGAGGAGCACGAAGAGCGGGGCCGCCACGCCGAGGAGGCGGTCCTGCGTCCCCTGGGCCACCAGGATGCCGAGCACCACCGCCGCGGCCAGAAGCAGGAGGGCCGCGAGCGGGCGCCGGCGCGCGGGCCAGACGCTCCACGCCACGGACTCCCCGCCGGCGCTCTCCGAACCGGGAGGGTCGGCGCCATCTACGAATCCGGCCCGGTGTTTACTGGCTTCCATCGGCCGCCTCCATGTCCTGCCACGAGAGCACGGGCTGGCGCGCGGCGCGCGCC
>JANLXD010000322.1:0-3791 GCA_031364935.1 Candidatus Eiseniibacteriota bacterium | reverse complement strand
CCGCTGTTTCCGATGCACGTGGTGCAGCCGTAGCCCACCGTGAAAAAGCCCAGGGATTCGAGATATTGGGTGAGTCCCGCCCGCTTCAGGTATTCGGTGACCGCCTTCGAGCCCGGCGCCAGGCTGGTCTTCACCCACGGCTTCGACTTCAATCCGCGCTCGACGGCCCGCTTCGCGACGAGGCCCGCGCCCACCATGACGGATGGA
Source organism: Candidatus Eiseniibacteriota bacterium (assembly GCA_031364935.1). Lineage (GTDB taxonomy): Bacteria > Eisenbacteria > RBG-16-71-46 > SZUA-252 > SZUA-252 > DASQJL01. Next base: position 3,584 of record JANLXD010000322.1, on the reverse strand, counting down.
TTGGACGTGTTGGTGCAGGAGGTGATCGCGGCGATCACCACGGCGCCGTCCTTGAGATGGAAGCTCTCTCCGGCGAGCGACACTTCGTGCGGGGGCGGAGCCAGCGTGACCGCGGTCCCGCTCCCGCCCTCCGCCTCCCACCGTCCGGAGTTCACCGTCGCTGCCGGCTTCGGGGGCGAGCTTTTCATGGAGCCGAGCGCGTCGGCGAAATTTCGCTTCACGGCCGCGAGGGAGAGACGATCTTGCGGACGCCGAGGGCCGGCCAGGCTGGGCTCCACGTCTCCGAGATCGAGAGAGAGGAGGTCGGAATACTCGGCCTCGGGGGATCGCTCGTCGTGGAACAGCCCCTGCTCCTTCGCATAGGCCTCGATCACGCGAACGTGCTCCTCCGCGCGCCCCGTGAAGCGCAGATACTTGAGCGTCTCCGCGTCGATGGGGAACATGCCGCAGGTGGCGCCGTACTCGGGGGACATGTTCGAGATGGTCGCCCGGTCCGCCACCGGCAACCGCTGAAGGCCCGGGCCGAAGAACTCGACGAACTTGCCGACGACGCCGCGCTTCCGGAGCATCTCGGTGACGGTGAGCACCAGGTCGGTCGCGGTGGCGCCTTCGGGCAGGGCCCCCGAGAGCCGGAAGCCCACGACCTGCGGCACCAGCATGGAGACGGGCTGCCCCAGCATCGCGGCTTCGGCTTCGATCCCGCCGACTCCCCAGCCCAGCACGCCCAGGCCGTTGATCATCGTCGTGTGCGAGTCGGTGCCGATCAGGGTGTCGGGGTACGCCTCGGCCCCGTCCCCTTCGCCGGCCACGATCACGCGCGCGAGGTACTCGAGGTTGACCTGGTGGACGATCCCGGTCGCGGGCGGGACCACGCGGAAGTTCTGAAACGCGCGCTGGCCCCAGCGGAGGAAGAGGTAGCGCTCGCGGTTTCGCTCGAACTCCCGCTTGGAGTTCACGACGAGCGAGGCCGCCGAGCCGTACTCGTCCACCTGGACGGAGTGGTCGATCACCAGCTCCGCGGGCTGGAGCGGATTGATCCTCGAGGGGTCGCCGCCCAGATCGGCCATGGCGTCTCGCATCGCGGCGAGATCGACCACGGCGGGCACGCCCGTGAAGTCTTGCAGGAGGACGCGAGCCGGAGCGAAGGCGATCTCGCGGTCCGGCTCGGCCGCGGGGTTCCAGCGGGCGACCGCTTCCACGTCCTCGGCGCGCACCACCCGGCCGTCCACGCGGCGGAGGAGATTCTCGAGGAGGATCTTCATGGAGTAGGGGAGCCGGGCGACGGGCAGCCCCGCGCGATCCAGCGCGTCGAGGCGATGTATGCGAAGCGAGCGTCCCCCCACGCTGAGAGTGGAGCGTGCTCCGAACGGGTCGGTCATCCGGTCCTCCATCCCACCGCGCGCGCGTCGATCCAGTCTACGAGGGGCCCAGGATAGACCACTCCGGCCGGGTTGGAAACGTTCGTCGCTTTCGGAGTTTGCGGCGACCCCCGCGTCCCGTAAAGTCGCCCGCCATGACGGCGAACGAACCGAAGAACGGACCGAAGCGCCCACTCCTCCGCCTCATGCTGCTCTTCGTGGGGATCGGGGCCGTCATCCTCGTGGCGGGATACCTGCTCCGCCCGCACATCTCCCAGGAGCGCATGGAGGAGTGGGTGCGCCACGCCGGAGCCTGGGGACCCGTGCTGCTCCTCACCGTCCAGGCCGCGCAGATCCTCGCGGCCCCGATCCCGGGCGTCTTCGTGCCGCTGGTCGCCGGAGTGATGTACGGCCCGGTCTGGGGATCGGTGCTCACGGCCGTGGGAACCGTGATCGGATCGACCGCGGCGTTCTGGATCGGAAGAGGAGCGGGGCGCCGCTTCGCCGAGAAATTCATCGGCCGCGCCACACTCGATCAGGCGCAGAACATGATCCGGGGGAAGCGATGGCTCGCCCTGATCCCGCTCTTCCTCTTTCCCTTCTCGCCGGCGGACGCCCTCTGCTTCGTCGCCGGCATCGCCGGCGTGGGATGGGGCCCGTTCCTCATGGCGGTGGCGCTCGGGCGAATCCCCAAGGACGTCGCGCTCGCGATGAGCGCGGCGTACGGGTGGGGCTTCTTCAACCACCGGTAGCGCCTCGCCGGGACCCAAAACCCCGCGGCGCCCAGTGCCCCCGCGGTCGCCGTCACGCCGTCACGACGCCGGCTTCGTCCCCTTCTTCACCGTCTTGATCAAGGTCCCGCTCGCGATCACCGTGCCGGCGCGCGTGCTGTTCAGGATGGCGCCCTCCTCGAGGCTGACCGCGCCGCCGCCCATGGAGGCCCAGATCTCGGAGAACGGGGCCGTGCGCGGGGCCGGGCGGATCACCACTCGATCCGGAGTGACGTTGATGCGGGACGGATCGCTCAACGCCGCGATGCTGCGGATGGAGGAGAGGATCAGGTCCTCGGCGCTCTGGGTCTTGGGCACGCCGATCACCTGGAGGAACTGGCCCGCGCGGATCCGGACCCATCCCGCCACGAATTCCTGCTGCCCCGACTCCGTCTTGGCGAGCACTTTTCCGACCCACGCCGGGTAATCGCGGAAGTTCTCGCTCCTTCCGTTGGCCTGGAGGATCTCACCCTTCCGCTGCAGCGACGCGACGTAGTCGGCGGGGGAGAGCGAGGCGTCGTCCGTCTTCACCAGGGTGAGCTGCATCGCGCCCGCCGTCTGGTTGACAGCGACAACCTGCGACGGCTGATTCGCGGTCTGCCATCCCTGCGGGAAGATCATCTGGAACTTCATCTCCGGATGGTAAAACCGGTTGGCGAGGAAGTAGCCGGCCCTCGGGTCGTCCCCGAAGACGACGCCATCCAGTTTCTGTTTGTAGCCGGCCGCGTTGACGGTGAGAGTGCGGTGGGCGCTGGCGGCGGCAGCCTCCGCGAGCTGCGTCGTCCGGATCTCCCGGTCGCCCGGATCCGGGTGGGTCGAGAGGAACCCGGGGAGCGAGGAGCTGGAGCGCTCTCCGATCCGCTTCAAGGTCTCGTAGGTGGAGGGGATCTCGCGCGGGTCATAGCCCGCCTTGGTCGCGTACCCCACGCCCAGCTCGTCCGCCTGGTTTTCGTTGTCGCGGCTGTATTTCAGGAAGAGAAGCCCCATCCCCTGCTGCGCGATGCCGCTGTAGGGGCGGAACGCGGAGACGAACACCGCTCCCGCCAGCACGCCCAGTCCCGCGAGCTGCTGACGCGTGATCTGCTGCGCGCTGTGGCGGGCGGTGACGTGCCCGATCTCGTGTCCCAGGACGCCGGCGATCTGGGCCTCGGAGTTCATGTAGGCCACGATGCCGCGGGTGATATAGATGTACCCGCCGGGGATCGCGAAGGCGTTCACCACGGGGGAGTCGAGCACGCGAAAATGCCAGGCGAGGCTGGGGAGGTGGGAGACCTTGCCCAGCTTCTGGCCGATGCCGTCCACGTACCGCTGCATCTCGGGGTCGTCGTACAGCCCGTACTCGGCGATGACCGCGGGATCGGCCTCCGCGCCCATCTGCAGCTCTTTCCCTTCCGAGACGAGCGATATCTGCTTCTTCCCTGTGACGGGATTCGTGGCGCAGCCCCCGGCGCCCATC
>JANLXD010000315.1:0-3767 GCA_031364935.1 Candidatus Eiseniibacteriota bacterium | reverse complement strand
GCCCAGTCGCTCATGGACACGTGGATCGCTCGCGCCGAAGTGTCGCACGCGGCCGGTGTCGTCCTCACTCCCGGTGAAAAGAGGTAACGACATGGCCGAAACGGCAGCACCCTCGCGCGCGCGGCGGATCCGCGTGATCGTGCTGGTCCTCGTGCTCGCGGGCGCGGGGTTCGCGATCTGGAAGGTTGCGCACCGGCGCGAGGGGTACCAGGGCGGGGACGTGACCACAACGGGAACCATCGAGGCCGTGCAGGTCAGCCTCGGCTTCAAGGTTCCGGGGAAGCTGGCCGAAGTGTCGGTCGCCGAGGGGGACCGCGTCCAGCCCGGCCAGATCGTGGCCCGTCTGGATGCGCAGGATCTCGCGGTATCCGTGCAGAGCGCCCGCGCGGCGGTGGAGTCGGCGCGCGCCGCGCTGACGCAGGCGCTCGCGACCCGGGAGAAGGCGGCCCGGGATCTTGCCCGCATGCGCGCGCTTTCGGCGGAAGGGGCGGCGACGCAGCAGCAGCTGGACTCCGCTCGCGCCGCGGCCGACGTGGCCCGGGCCCAGGTCGAGGCTGCCACCGCGCAGGTGCACCAGGCGGAGAGCGCCCTGGCCCAGGCCGAGCTCTCGCTCTCCTACGCCGTTCTCACGTCGCCCCAGTCGGGGCAGGTCACCGAGGTGATCCATCACCCGGGCGAGATGGTCACCGTGGGGACTCCGGTGGTGACCGTCGCCGACCTGGACACGCTCAAGGTGCACGCGGCCGTGGACGAAACGCGGGTGGGCGCGGTCCGCCCGGGCGATCGCGTCGTCGTTCGGGTCTACACGTTCGACAAGCGCACTTTCCCCGGCGTCGTGACCGACGTGTCCCCTGCGGGGGAGTTCGCAACGCGGAAGGATTGGGGAGCCCAGCGGCGCGACATCCGCACCTTCGACGTCGCCGCGCGTCTGCCCAATCCCGAAGGACTCCTGAAGGACGGCATGACTGCCGAGGTGACGATCCAGGCCGCTCCCGCCGCCCGCAGCGTGGCGGAGCGCCGGCCGTGAATCCGGACCCCGCGATCGTCGTCGAGCACCTGACGAAGAAGTTCGGCGAGTTCGTCGCTGACGACGATCTCAACTTCACCGTCGAGCGGGGCGCGATCTTCGGGATCCTCGGCCCGAACGGGGCGGGGAAGAGCACCTTGATCCGCATGCTCACGACCCTCATCCGCCCCACCTCGGGGCGCGCGCTCGTCATGGGCTTCGACGTGGCCCGGCGGCCCCGAGCCGTGCGACACACCATCGGTGTGATCCCGCAGGCCAACACCGTCGATTCCGACCTGACCGCCTGGGAGAGCCTGGACATCTACGGGAAGTTCTACGGGATGTCGCGCGCCGAGCGGCGCGAGCGCTCGACCGATCTGCTCCACTCGGTGGGTCTGTGGGACTGGAAGGACAAGCCGGCCGGGACCTATTCGGGCGGCATGCGCCGGCGGCTTGAGATCGCTCGCGGGCTGGTCCACCGCCCGCACGTCTTCTTCCTCGACGAGCCGACCACCGGACTTGATCCGCAGAGCCGCCGCGTCATCTGGGACCTGCTTGAGAAGCTGCGCGCCGAGGGCGACCTGACCGTCCTGATCTGCACCCACTACATGGACGAAGACGACCGGCTCTGCGATCGGCTCGCGATCATCGACCATGGAAAGATCGCCGTGATGGGCACGCCGCGCGAGCTGAAGGCGTCCGTCCCGGGACAAGATACCGTGCTGGTCCAGTTCTTCCGGGAGGTCGGGGAGCCGATGCGGGAGGCGCTCCGCGCCATCCCCGAAGTTTCCGACGCGGCCCTGGAAGGGGATCACGCCGTGCGGCTGGTGCTCACTGGAGAGGTGGTGCCGCTGGAGGTGATCCTCGAAGTCACGCGCCGCCGGGACAACAAGGTGAAGAGCGTCTCCGTCCAGGAACCGACCCTGGAAGACGTGTTCCTCCACTACACGGGACGCGGCCTCCGGGACACGGTGTCGACCGAGTACGTGCGGCCCCTTCCTCCCATGATGCGGTAGCCCGTGACCCTCCCGTTCAGCGTGAGCCGCGTGCTGGCCGTGGCCGAGCGCGACCTGCGCCGGTTCCGCCGGAACATCCAGCTCGTGATCCCCATGGTCATGATGCCGATCATTTATCTACTCATCCTGGGCAAGTCGATGGGCGGCGACCTGCACTACTTGCCGGTCGCGATGGTGGTGCAGGACGAGGGGGCAGCCTCGGCCGCGGTCCGGAAGCAGGTCATGACGCTGGCCGCGACCAAGCAGCTCTTCCGGGTGCGCGAGGAGACGGACGTGCGAACCGCGATCGAGCGGCTGCGGCAGGGTGAGTACCGCGCGGTGATCATCGTGCCGCCCAACTTCAGCGAGGAGTTTGCCCGCGGGGAGCGCGCGGAGCTGGGGCTGGCCCTGGACAACACCGACGCCACCTCGGCCAACACGATCGAGGGGGAAATGCGCCGCGCGATCGCCGACCTGCGGGTGGAGGGGCGGCCGGTGATGCGGTCCGCCGTAGGAGTGACCGTGGAGCGCGTGGACGTCTACGGGCACAAGAACTACATGCAGTATCTGGTCCCGGGAGTGATCGCGCTGGCGCTCTTCTTCGTCGCCATGGTCGCGGGCGGGATCATCCTGGTGGACGATCGGGCTCGAGGGATCCACGAAGGGTACTTCGTGACCCCGCTCACCTCCATGGACCTGGTCGCGGGGCTGACCCTATCGGCGACCACCCTCGCCTTGCTGATGGGCTCCATGGTGACGGTGTCGTCGATCCTGATCGCGCAGCTGCCGCTGATCGGGGGGTTGAAGACGCTCTTGCTGGTCGAGTTCACCATTTTCCTGTTGGGACTGGGCCTGGTTCTCATGATGTTCACGCTCATGGCGCGAGTCTCGAATCCGATGACGCCCCGGGCCTTGTTCGGGATCCTGAACGTGATCACGTTCTTCCCGAGCGGCGCCCTCTATCCCACCGAGAGCTACCCCGGTTGGCTCCAGGCGATCTCGATGGTCAATCCGATGCGCTACGCCGTGCACGCGCTGAGGAACCTTTTGCTCAAAGGGGTCGGCTTCGGGGCGGTGCTTCCGGACTTTCTCATCTTGATCACGTTCGCGGTCGTGATGCTCATTCTGGCGTCGTTGTTGTTCAAGCGAACGCTGTAGGCGGATCCGACGAAAGTTTAGTTCGGCTCCCAGGCCCAGGTTGGACTGTCCCTGTGACTGTCGCGGCGATTTAGGTTGTACTGTGCCCGTCACAGGCCGATACTCTTTTTACCATCCGCTCGATGCACGGGGCGACCCGAGGCCCGGCCCCCTACACCGCAAGCGAACCAAGCAATCGCCTGACCCACTGACCAACCCACCGTCGGTTGGCCGCGGCCGCTCCTCCGGACCGCGCAGGGCGACACTCAGGACCCGAAATCTCATTCAGCGTGGGCACCGCCGGAACGGCGGGAGATCCTCGCTTACCGTAAGGGAGTCGTTCATGCGTCAACCACGCTTCATCTCCAATGTCCCGATCAGCAAAGAGGCCGCCGCCGTGCGCCCCTAGCGCGAGCGAGCGAACGATGGCGAAAATCGCCCGTAAGTCGGACGGCCGGCGGATCTTCACCGACGAGTTCAAGCGGGAGCAAATTGGCCGCGTCTGGCGAGGCGAGGTGACCGTGGCGGAGCTCGGCCGAAAGCTGGGGATCGCCCGGAGCCTGCTGCAGCGCTGGAAGCGGGGCATGCCCACCGGCGCCGAGATCGCGGACGCGGCCCGGCGGCGCGTG
>JANLXD010000192.1:0-1588 GCA_031364935.1 Candidatus Eiseniibacteriota bacterium | reverse complement strand
GCCCACTCGGGATACTCGGGAACCACCGTCTGAAGCACCGGACGGTCCGCGATCGGGCCGGCCACCGAGGCTCCCGCGATCGTGCGCCGCGCGGTCGCGTCGCCCACATTCGCGGGCGTCGACGCTCCGGTATTGACCGCGGGGAGCGTGGCCGGAGCCGACGCCCCTCCGGCGCCCCGGCCACCGCCCCGGCTCAGGGGGAGGGCGCCCGCGCCTCCGAGAGCGCCGCCGCGGTGGAGCGACACCGGCGACGATCCGGTTCCGGTCCCGGTCCCGCCAATCGTCGCCGCGGTTCCGTACATCGACGAGGGAAGCGAAGTCGAGGCCGTTCCCGGCACCGCTGGCCGCTCCTCCTGCGTCAACTTCGACAGCCGCGCCGTCATCTGATCCACGATCGCCGTGGAGGAGATCGGGTCCAGGGCCACTTCGCCCTGCTGGGCGGTACGCACGAACCGCTCGTCGTGCGTCACCGCGTGGGTCGCGAGCCCGGGCTGCGGGTCGGAGCGCGCCGAGCGTGGCGGCGGCGCACTCCCGGCTCCGGGGGCGCCGGCCAGGTCGCCCTCCGTGAGCATCATGATTTCGGTGATCGGCGGCGTCTCCACGACGGACGTTTTCATCGTCACGATCCAAAGAAACAGGAGCGCGTGGAGAACGATCGAAGCCCCCATGGTCCGGCGCGTGCGCCTGCGGCACGCATCCAGATCCAGACGCAGCGTCGCGCCGATCGCCGAATATCCCCTTGCTACGGCACTCATCGGACCACCTCGGTCTTCTGCCGGGTCGCGATGGCCAGGCGTTTAGCGCCCGCCGCGCGCGCCGTCTCGAGCAGCTCGCGCACGGCGCTATAGGACGCGTCGGAGTCGGCGCGCACCACCACCAGCGCGTTCTCGTTCTCCCGCTCCGACAGACGCTCGCGAAGCGCCAACCCCAGCGCCGCACGCGTCACCAGGTCATCGTCCAGGGCGAGGTCGCCCGTGGACGACAGCGTGATGCTCAGGTTCCGCTCGTCCTCCGACTCCCGCGTCTGCGCCTGCGGCAGATTGACCGGGAGGTCCGCGACGGAAAGAAGCGGCGCCGTCACCAGGAGAATGATGACCAGCACCAGCGCGACGTCGATGATGGGCGTCACGTTCACCTTGGTGATCAGGGTCTGTCGCGGCACGAAGCTCCGCATCTCAGCCTCCCACGACCGCGATCTGAGCGGCCCCGCACTGTTTCGCCTCGTCCAGGATTCCCACGAACACACCGTGCGGCACCTGGTCGGCGCAGCGCACGACGACGGCGTGGGTCGCGCTCAGCTCGATCAGGGGTTTCAGCAAGAGCGACATGGTGGCCCGCGTCACGGGCGTCCGGTTCACGAACAGGCTGTCCGCCGAGACGATCGTGATCTCCACCCGCTCGGTCCTCGAGACGATGGCCGCCGCCTTCGCGGCCTGGGCCGCCCGCTGCACGCCGATGCTCGACTGGAAGGCGAGCGGCGTGGCGACCATGAGAATGACGACCAGGACCAGGGACACGTCGATCAACGGCGTCATGTTGACGTCGTGAATCGAATCGGGTGTGCGCATGCGCCAGCGGCGCCGCATGG
>JANLXD010000190.1:0-1880 GCA_031364935.1 Candidatus Eiseniibacteriota bacterium | reverse complement strand
TCCCGTTCCAGGGCCTCTTTCCATTCCTCGGCTCGCTCGACCTGGGGCAGGCCGAGTGGACGCCCGGGTCGCGCCCGGTCCTGTTCCACCACGCCGGGCCGTCGTTTGGCGTGCTCATCTGCTTCGAGTCGATCTTCCCCGGCCTCGCCCGCCGCTATGCGCTCGACGGAGCGCAATACCTGGTCAACATCACCAACGACGAGTGGTTCGGCCGGACCGCGGGTCCGATCCAGCACGCCGACCTGGCCATTCTCCGCTCGGTCGAGCTGGGGATTGGCCTCGCGCGCTGCGCCAACACCGGCGTGTCGATGCTGATCGATCCCTACGGGCGCGTGGAGGCGAAGACCGGACTGTTCGAGGAGGCGCTGCTCGTGGGAGACGTCAGGGCCGGCATCGGGCCCACGACCTACACCCGGTGGGGCGATTGGATCTCGCTCGTGGGCATCGCCGTCATGCTCGCCGTCGTGGCCCTCGCGTGGTTCCGTCCGATCGTCGCGGGCTCCGGGGACACGCCGTGGCGTTGACAGAGGGGCGCGAAGCCGCTACCGTCAGGCTTTAGGTGGGGCGTCGAAACGAGCTCCGCCTCCGAAGGCACGGAGGAACGGCAGCGACAGTGCCCGGCTCACCCAAGTCCGAACCAACGAAACCCAGCATTTCGCTCCGGCGCCCGCTTCATCCGGCCGCGCTGCTTTTGAGCTGCGCCGGAGTGGGCATCGCGCTCTCCTTCGCGCGCTCGCCGATCGCGCTCGGACTGGCCGCGGGCGCGCTCCTGGCCGCCGCGCTCCGCGCGGAGCGCCGGACGCTCCGGGGCGAGGCTCCGCTCTGGATCCTCGCGCTGGTTCTCTTCGCCGCGCATCTCCTTCTCGCGGGCCGTCCGCTCCGCGTGGCGCTCCTTCCCGCCGGGCAGATCGCGCTCCGGCTGCTCGCGCTGGTCTACCTGACGCGTTGGGCCGCGCGCGCCGCCGCGCCGCGCGCCGCGCGCTGGCTGTTCGGACGCACCGGTCCGTCGCGGCCCCGCGCGCTCGCGCTCCTGTTCGAGAGCGGCCGAATGACGGTCGCCCTCCTGCCGCTCGCGCTGGGCGAGGCGGAGCGCCAGCACCTGGCGCTTCGGGCGCGCGCGCTTCGGCCGGGGAAGGGCCCGGCGGCCCGGGCGCGCTTTCTCGCGGCCTGGCTCCTGCCGTATCTCGGCACCATGCTCCGGGTGGGAGACGCGTACGGAGAGGCGCTCCACGCGCGCGGATATGCAATCGGCTCGCCGCGGCGGGCGGCTGTGTCCTTCCACTGGGGAGCGGTGGAGACCGCTGTGATCCTTGCTTCATTCCTGGCCGCTTTCTGGCTGATCCGTGCTCGATGAGCCGCGGGAGGGGACCTTTCGAATCGCTCTGGAGTACGACGGGACAGGGTTCAGCGGCTGGCAGCGCCAGAGCCGCGAGCGCACGGTGCAAGGCGAGGTGGAAGCCGCGCTCGCCCGGCTTGTGGGCGAGCCGGTGACGGTGGCCGGCGCCGGTCGCACGGACGCGGGCTGCCATGCCGCGGGCCAGGTGGCCAGCTTCGCCGCGCGCACGCGGCTCGCGCCCGAGCGGCTTCTCGCGGCTCTGAACGCGCACCTGCCGCACGACGTGCGCGTGGTCGAAGCGGCCGCGGCGCCGGCGGAGTTCCACGCGCGCTTCCGCGCCATGCGCCGGGCGTACCGCTATCTCATCGTTCCCGAGCCCTCGGCGCTCTGGAGGCGGCACGCCTGGGCCCGGCGGCTCCGGGTGGGCGCGGCGGAGCTGAACGCGGCGACGGCGCCGCTCCTGGGCGAGCATGACTTCACGACGTTCTCGCGGCGGGGCGCCGATCCGACGTCGCCGCGCTGCCGCGTGACGCGCGCCGCATGG
>JANLXD010000186.1:0-10507 GCA_031364935.1 Candidatus Eiseniibacteriota bacterium | reverse complement strand
CTCCGCGAAACGCCTGCTCGGTCTTCTCCCCGTGCTGCCAGTAGCCGGCCGCGCGCGCGCCGCCGCGCACCCAGAGCCATCCGGTCTCGCCGCGCGGCACCTCGCGCCCCTCCTCGTCGCACGCCTTCACCTCGAACCCGGGCACCACGGTCCCCAGGGTGCCGGGCCGGGCCGCGCCGGGGCGGTTGGAGATGAAGATGTGCCACATCTCGGCCGTGCCCAGCCCATCGAGAAGCTCCACTCCGAAGACGCGCCGCCACTTCTCGTGCAGCTCGGCGGGGAGCGCCTCGCCCGCCGACGTGGCGACGCGCAGCGAGGTGAGATCCGCGGACTTGGCCCCCGGGTGCGAAACCATCTTCTGCACCATCGTGGGGACGTTGACGAGCACAGTCGGGCGGAAGCGGCGAATCCTGTCGAAGAGCGCTTCGGCGGTGGCGGGCTCGGAGAAGAGGGCCGAGGCCCCGCCGGCGGCGAAAGGGAAGAAGAGGTTCGATCCTGTGGCGTAGCCGAAATAGAGCTTGGGCACGGAGAGGGTGACGTCGCGCTCGGTGTATCCAATCACCCCCTCGCCGTAGCAGGCGGCGGTGTAGGCGAAGGCGCGGTGGGTCTGGACCACCGCTTTCGGACGGCCGGTGGTGCCGCCGGAGAAGAGCCAGATCGCGGCGTCGTCGCGATGGCTGGGGAACGTCTCGAGGGAGGCGGGCGCCCGCGCGAGCGCCGCGTCGAATGCGGGCGAGCCGACGAGCAGGAGCCGCCTTACCGAGGGCGAGTCACGCGTCGCCTCCTCGAACGCTCCGGCGAGATTCTTGTGTGCGATCACGACCCGCGCGCGCGTGTAGGCGGCCAGTCCACGGATCTCCTCCGCCGGAAGTCCCGGGTTCACCATGACGACCACGGCCCCGATCTTGAGCGTCCCGAAGAGCGCGGCCACGAACTCGGGCCCGTCGGGGAGGGCGATCAGGACGCGCTGCTCGGGCTCGGCTCCCGCCTCGCGGAGCACGTGGCCGAAGCGGTTGGCCAGCGCCTGGACGTCGTTGTAGGTGAGGGTGCCGCCGTCCCCGAGCAGCGCGGGACGATCGCCGCGGCCTTCACGCACGCGGGCGTCGAGGAAGTGATCGGCGATGTTCAGGCGTTCCGGCGGCTCGTACGTCATGGTAAGTTCCGTGACCGGCCCCATCATGGACGCCCCGCCCGCGGGCGGCAAGGCCGGACTGGGAGGGCGAGTGGCGCCGCGCAGATGGGTCGAGCTGACCTGGGAAGAGGTGCGCGATCTGGACCCGTCACGCACGGTCGCGCTCCTCCCGGTCGGGGCGATCGAGGCGCACGGGCCGCACCTGCCGCTCGGCACCGACGTGCTGATCGCCGACGCCATGGCCGAGGCGGCGGCGGGGCGACTCGAAGCGGCGGGGCTCTCCCCTGTGCTGCTTCCCGCGCTCCCCTACGCCGCGGCTCCGTTCGGGGCCGCGTTCCCGGGGACGCTGTCGGTCGATGGCGGCGCCGTGAAGGAGCTGATTCTGGATCTGGCGCGGGCGCTGACGCAGCGCGGCTTCGTGGCTTTGGGCATCGCGAACGCGCACCTCGATCCCGCGCATCTGGCGGCGTTGGCCGAGGCCGCGCGGGGCGCGTCGGATGAGCGGCTCCTCCCCGTGGCCTGCCCGGACCTGACCCAGAAGCCGTGGGCCACTCGGTTGACCGAAGAGTTCCAGAGCGGCGCCTGCCACGCGGGCCGCTTCGAGGGGTCTATCGTCCTCGCCGTACGACCCGATCTGGTGAAGGAAACGATCCGCTCCGGGCTTCCGCACATCGAGGCCTCGCTTTCGCGGGCCATCCGGAGGGGTGCGCGAACGTTCGAGGAGGCTGGTGGACCGCGGGCTTATTTCGGCCGCCCCGCCGAAGCCACGGCCGAGGAAGGGAGGCGGACGATCGAGACGCTGGGATCGATTCTCGCGGACGCCATCCGGGAGCGGCTTTCCGCGGAGGGTCGGGGTGAGTGACGCCCCGCTCGCCGGACGCGGCGCCGTGGTCACCGGGGGTGGGCGAGGCATCGGCGCCTCGGTCGCGCGCGCGCTGGCCGATGCCGGCGCCCGGATCGTCGTGGTCGCGCGCTCGGCCTCCGAGACCGAGCGGGTGGCCGCGGACATCCGGCGCCGGGGCGGCCGGGCGGACGGCGTGATCTGCGACGTGGCCGAAGAAGACGCCGTGCGGCGCATGGGAGACGAGGCCCGCGCCCGGCTCGAGACGGTGGACATCCTCGTCCTGAGCGCGGGCACGGCCGCATCCGCGCCGCTCCGGTCGATCACCGCGGGGGAGTGGGACCGCATGATGAGCGTGAACGCGCGGAGCGCGTTTCTCTGCGCGCGCGAGTTCGCCCCCGACATGGCGGCGCGCGGCTGGGGGCGCATCGTGAGCATCGCCTCCATCGCGGGCCTCACCGGCGGGAAATACATCGCGCACTACGCGGCTTCCAAGCACGCCGTGGTCGGCCTGGTTCGCTCGCTCGCCATGGAATTCCTGGGGACGGGGGTGACGGTGAACGCCATCTGCCCGGGATACGTGGACACGCCGATGACCGAGAAGACGCTCGCGAACGTCGCGACGCGGACGGGTCTCTCGCACGAAGCGGCGCTGGAGGCGGTGCTGGCCACCACCGGCCAGGACCGGCTCCTCGCGCCGGAAGAGGTGGCGGCCGAGGTGGTGAAGCTCTGCGGCGAGGAAGCCCGCGATGTTTCCGGGCGCGCGATCGTGGTCGGCGCGGGGGCGATGCACTCGTGACGTTCGAGATCGTGAACCCGCGCTCGCTCGGCGAGCCCAAGGGATGGAGCAACGGAGTCGTGGCGCCAGCGGGCGGGCGGCTCCTCTTCGTCGCGGGGCAGGCGGGGTGGGAAACCGAAGCCGCAGGCGCTCCTCCGGATTTCTCCGAGCAGTTCGCGCGCGCCCTCGACAAGGTGCTCACGGTGGTGCGGGAAGCGGGCGGCCGGCCCGAGGACGTGGCCCGGCTCACCATCTACGTCACCGATCTCGCGGCCTACGAGTCGTCACGCAAGTCGATCGGAGAGGCGTGGCGCGCGCGCATGGGCCGCTTCTTCCCGGCCGTGGCGCTTCTCGAGGTGAAGGGGCTGGTGGACCAGGGCGCCGTCGTGGAGATGGAGGCGACCGCGGTGCTGCCCGCGTCGCGCTAGATGCCGATCGCGCCCCGCTCCTTCCTCTACGCCGTGAATCCCAAGACCGAGGTCGCGACGATCACGCTGAATCGCCCCGACCGCCTGAACGCGCTCACGTTCGAGGTCTATGCCGAGCTGCGCGACGTCTTCGCCGCGCTCGACAAGGAGCCCGGCGTGCGCGCGGTGGTGCTGACGGGCTCGGGACGCGGCTTCTGCTCGGGCGGCGACGTGGAGGGAATCATCGGCGCGCTTTTCACGATGGATTTCGGGGGACTCCGCGAATTCACCCGCATGACCTGCGACGTGATCCGGAACATCCGAGGTTGCCGGCTCCCGGTCATCGCGGCTCTGAACGGCACAGCGGCGGGCGCGGGTGCGGTGATCGCGTCTGCCTGCGACCTCCGCGTCGCGTCCGAGACCGCGAAGATCGCGTTCCTCTTCGTGCGGGTCGGACTCTCCGGCGCGGACATGGGCGCCTCGTGGCTCCTCCCGCGATTGGTGGGGCTGGGGCGAGCGACCGAGCTCCTGATGACCGGGGAGTTCATCGAGGCCAAGCGTGCCTATGAGATCGGCCTGTACCACCGCGTCGTTCCCGCCGGGCAGGTGCTCGCGGAAGCGACCGCCTACGCGGAGAAGCTCGCCAAGGGGCCGTCCGCCGCGCTCACCGTGACCAAGGAGGCGCTCGACGCCGAGTTCGGCGAGAGCCTCGAATGGGCGCTGAACTACGAATCGGACGTGCAGGCGAGACTCATGAAGGACCCGAACTTCCGCGAGGCGTACGAGGCGTTCCGCGAAAAGAGGGAGCCTCGGTTCCGCTGATGGCCCAGTTCTCGACCCCCCGCGCGGCCGCGTCCACCGCAGCCATTCCCGACCCGCGCCCCGTGCGCGCCTTCCTGGACGAGACACACGTGAGCCTGGCGGCTCGCGTGTCCGCGTTTGCCGCCCGCGACCTGGTCCCGCGTCCGGCGCCAGCCACCGACGCCGCCGCGCGCGTCGAAGCCCGCGCCCTCCTCGTGCTTCTCGGCGGCGGGCAGTGGCTGGACTCGATCCGGCGCCAGGACTGGCGGGCCGCGTGCCTCACGCGCGAGGCGCTGGGGGCGGCGAACCCACTGGCGGACGCCGTGTTCGCGCTCCAGGGTCTGGGCACGCTTCCGGTGCTCTGGGCCGGGAGCGACACGCTGCGCGCCCGATGGGCCGACGCGGCGATCGCGGGAACGGCGATGGCGGCGTTCGCCATGACCGAGCCCGAGGCCGGCTCGGACGTGGCCGGGATGGCGACGCGCGCGCGGCGGGACGGCGACGCCTATGTGCTGAGCGGCGTGAAGAGCTACATATCAAACGCGGGGATCGCGGATTTCTACGTCGTGTTCGCCTCGACCGACCCGGCCGCGGGCGGGAAGGGGATCTCGTGCTTCCTGGTCCCCGCCGATACTCCCGGCCTCGGCTTCAACGCTCAGATCCTCTCCGCGCCTCACCCGCTGGGCGAGGTCACGCTCACCGACTGCCGGGTGCCGGCCGCGAACCGCCTCGGGGAAGAGGGGCGCGGGTTCGCGCTGGGGCTGAAAACCCTCGACCGCATGCGCGCCACCGTGGGCGCCGCCGCTTCGGGAATGGCGGCGCGCGCGCTGGACGAGGCGATTGGCCACGCGCGGACGCGGCGCCAGTTCGGGAAGCCGCTCGCGGAGTTCCAGCTGGTGCAGGAGAAGGTGGCCCGGATGGCGACCGAGCTGACGGCGGCGCGGCTCCTGGTCTACCGCGCCGCCTGGGAAGCCGATCGCGGCGCCGACCGCGTCACGCTGGAGGCGGCGATGGCGAAGGCGTACGCGACGGAAGCCGCGCAGAGGATCATCGACGACGCGGTGCAGATCCTGGGGGCGCGCGGCGTCATGGCCGATCACCCCGTGGACCTGCTCTACCGCGCCGTCCGCTCGCTCCGCATTTACGAGGGGACGACCGAGATCCAGCACCTGGTGATCGCGGGGCAGCTCTTTGGACCCGGGGCACCCCCAGGGGGAGCCGCCCGGGGATGAAGGCGGTCGTGATCGGCGGCGGTCCGGCCGGCCTCTTTTTCGCGCTCCTCTTGAAGCGAGCCGATCCGCGCCACGAAGTCACCGTCTACGAGCGGAACCGCGTCGACACCACGTTCGGCTTCGGCGTCGTCTTCTCCGACGCGACCGAGGAGGCGCTCGCGGTGGCCGAGCCCGACGTGGCCGCCGCCATGGCCGAGCGTTGCCACCGCTGGGACGACATCGAGGTGCACATCAGGGGCTCGGTCCTCATCTCCACGGGGCACCGCTTCTCGGGTTTGTCCCGGACCGCGCTCCTCGACGTGCTCACCGAGCGCTGCAAGGCCGCGGGCGTTCGCCTCTGCTTCGAGCGGGAGATCGCCGACCTGGACGCGCTCGCGTCGACGGCGGATCTGGTCCTGGCGGCGGACGGCGCCAACTCGACCGTCCGCGAGCGCTACAAGGAGCACTTTCGCCCGAGCGTGGATATCCGCCCGAACCGGTTCGTCTGGTTGGGGACCACGAAGCCCTTTCCGGCGTTCACGTTCTATTTCAAGGAAGACAAGAGCGGGCTCTGGCGCGTACACGCCTACCAGTACCAGCCGGACCGCTCCACGTTCATCGTCGAGGCCACGGAAGCGACATGGCGCAAGGCCGGACTCGACAAAGCCGAGGAGAAGGACACCCTCGCCTTCTGCGAGCGGCTCTTCGCCGAAGAGCTGGCGGGGCATCGCCTTCTTTCGAACCGCTCCCTCTGGCGCAGCTTTCCCACGATCCGAAACGAGCGCTGGCACTGGAAGAACATCGCGCTCGCGGGAGACGCGGCGCACACGGCGCATTTCTCCGTGGGCTCGGGGACCAGGCTGGCCATGGAGGATGCCGTGGAGCTGGCGCGGGCGATCCAGGCGCACGCGTCCATCCCCGAGGCGCTCGCCGCCTACGAGGCGGCGCGGCGCCCGGCGGTGGAAAGCCTCCAGCGCGCCGCGCAGGCCTCGCTCCAGTGGTTCGAGGACACCGAGCGCTACATGGACCTTTCGCCGATTCAGTTCGCCTTCACGCTGATCACGCGGAGCCTCCGCGTGACGCACGAAAACTTGAAGGCGCGCGATCCCGTTTTCGTCGCCAAGGTGGACGCCTGGTTCGCAGCCCAGGGCGAGCGGCAGTCGGGCGTGCCGGTGCCGCGCGATCCGCCGCCGCCCCCGCTCTTCACCCCCTTTCGACTGCGCGACCTGGTGCTGGAGAACCGCGTCGCCGTGTCGCCCATGTGCCAGTACTCGGCCGTGAACGGAATGCCCGACGAGTGGCACCTGGTCCACCTCGGGTCCCGCGCCATGGGAGGCGCCGGGTTGGTCTTCGCCGAGATGACCGACGTGAGCCCCGAGGCGCGCATCTCGCCCGGCTGCGCGGGTCTCTACTCCGAGGAGCACGCGGCGGCGTGGAAGAGGATCGTCGGGTTCGTGCACGAGCGCACGCGCGCCAAGATCGCGATGCAGCTCGGACACGCGGGACGGAAGGGGTCGACGCGCCTCTCGTGGGAGGGAGACAACGAGCCGCTCCCGGAGGGCAACTGGCCACTCCTCGCGCCCTCGCCGGTGCCCTACTACCCGCACAGCCAGGTCCCGCGCGAGATGTCGCACGCCGACATGAAGGCCGTGCGGGAGGAGTTCGTCCAGGCGGCGCACTATGCCGTCGCGGCCGGGTTCGACCTGCTCGAGATCCATATGGCGCACGGCTACCTGCTCGCCAGCTTCATCTCGCCGCTCACGAATCGCCGCGACGACGAGTACGGGGGCTCGCTCGAGAACCGGATGCGCTTTCCGCTCGATATCTTCTCGGCGGTGCGGGCGGTCTGGCCCGCGGAGCGCCCCATGTCGGCGCGCATCTCCGCGGTGGACTGGGCGCCCGGCGGCATGGAACCCCAGGACGCGGTGGACGTCGCGCGGATGCTCCACGCCCGTGGTTGCGATATTGTGGACGTCTCGGCGGGGCAGACGGTCCCCGACCAGCGCCCGGTCTACGGGCGTCTGTTCCAGACGCCGTTCGCGGACCGCATCCGCCACGAGGTGGGCATCGCGACGATGGCGGTGGGGAACATCTCTTCCTATGCCGACGTGAACACGATCGTGGCCGCCGGGCGCGCGGATCTCTGTCTGCTCGCGCGGGCGCATCTCTGGGACCCCTACTGGACCCGGCACGCGGCGTACGAGCTGGGCCACCGGCTGCCGTGGCCCGACCCCTACGAATCGCTGAACAGCTACCGACCCCGCTTCACGTGACCCGGAGGAACCGATGGGTGTGACCTACGGCGGCTATTTGAAACTGGACGAGCTTCTCGCCCTCCAGTCACCGCTCTCCGATGGCCCGGAGCACGACGAGACTCTCTTCATCGTGGTCCACCAGGTGTACGAGCTCTGGTTCAAGGAGCTGCTCCACGAATTGGACTACCTGAATGGAAAACTGATCGCCAAGGACATCCCGCGCTCGCTCCACACGCTGAAGCGCGTGCTCACCATCCTCAAGGTGGTCGTGGCGCAGATCGACGTGCTCGAGACGATGACGCCTCTCGAATTCCTCACGTTCCGCTCCCGGCTCGAGTCGGGGAGCGGCTTTCAGTCCTGGCAGTTCCGAGAGCTGGAGTTTTCCCTGGGAGCGAAGAACCCCGCGTCGGTCGAGCGCTACCCGGCCGGAACCGAGGCGCGGCGCAGGCTGGAGCGGCGCATGGCCGAGCCGACCGTGTGGGACGCGTTTCTAGAGTTCCTGGCGGGGCAGGGCTACCGCGTGCCACCGGAGCTTCTCGCCCGCGACGTGACCCGCCCGATCGAGGCCACGCCGGCGCTCCATCCCGTGCTGATCGAGGTCTACCGCAAGGATCCGATGGCGGCTTCGATCTGCGAGCGGATGGTGGACCTGGACGAGGGCTTCCAGGAGTGGCGCTACCGCCACGTCAAGATGGTGGAGCGGACGATCGGCATGAAGCAGGGAACCGGGGGCTCGGCCGGGGCGGCGTATCTCAAGACCACCCTCGACAAGCCGTTCTTCCCGGACCTCTGGGCGATCCGAAGCGAGCTGTAGCACCCGAAACGCAGGAGCGGGATGTACATCTTCCCGGCGGAGGGGATGCTCGGGAACAAGAGCGAAGCAGCGCAGAAAGCGTGGCAGGAGAAGTTCCGGAAGGGCACGAGCGGAATTCTCCTCTACACAGCCGGAGGCGGCGATCCCATGGACGGGCGGAAGCTCGTAACCGAATTCATCTCCGACGTGCTCGCGGCCCTGGTCGCGGCGCTAGTCGTCGCGATGGTGGCGGGGACGTACTTCCGGCGCGTCATCGTCGTGCTCCTGCTTGCGCTCTTCGCCTTCCTCTCGCTCAGCGTGAGCTACTGGAACTGGTACGGCTTTCCGAACGCGTACCTCGGGGCCGAGCTGACGATGGAGCTGATCGGTTGGTTCCTGGCGGGACTCGCGATCGCGAAGCTTGCGCCGAGGAGAGTTGCCGCTGCCGCTTAACGGGACGAGCGCGGCCGGGGAGCTGGCCCGGCACTACACCCGGTTCCGGGTCGGGGAGCGGCTGCTCCTGACGGGGCATTCCCACCAGGCCTGGCCGGATGTCGCGTTCGAGGGGCAGATCGAGGCCTGGAACGACGCGGCCGAGCGTGTGGACGAGAAGTGGGAGCGCGCGGCCGAGAGGGCCGACCAGGTGCGTCGCGGCTTCGCGCGCCTCCTGGGAACGCTTCCCTCCGAAGTCGCGCTCGGGGAGAACACGCACGAGCTGGTGGTGCGTTTCCTCTCGGCGCTCCCGCTTCGGCTTCGACCCCGGCTGATCACCACCGACGGGGAATTCCACTCCATCCGCCGCCAGCTCGATCGCATGGCGGAAGATCCGCACTTCGAGCTGGTAAAGGTCGGCACCGAGCCCGTCGACACCCTGGCCGAGCGCATCGCGGCCCGGGTGGACCTCCGCACCGCGGCGGTGCTGGTCTCCTCGGTGCTCTTCGGGAACGCCGCCATCGTGCCGAATCTCCGGGTCGTCATGGCGGCGTGCCGGCGCGCGGGCGCCGAGCTCCTGGTCGACGCCTACCATCACCTGAACGTCGTCCCCTTTTCGCTCGAGAGCGAGGGGCTGCGCGAAGCCTTCGTCACGGGCGGCGGCTACAAGTACTGCCAGCTTGGCGAGGGGAACTGCTTCCTGCGCATCCCGCCCCACGCGCGGGAGTACCGGCCGGCCATCACCGGTTGGTACAGCGAGTTCACGCAACTCGCGGAGAAGACCCACGGGGGCGTGGCCTACGCCGAGGGGCCGGACCGCTGGGCCGGGGCCACCTACGATCCCACCAGCCACTATCGCGCGGCGCGCGTCTTCGATTTCTTCGAGCGGGAGCTGCTCACGCCCGAGCGCCTGCGCGAGGTGAGCCGCCACCAGATCCGGCTCCTGATTGAGCGCTTCGACGCCCTCGATCTGGAGCCGGGGGTGCTCGCGCGCGACCGCTCGCTGCCGCTCGAGCGGATAGGGGGCTTCGTCGCCCTGAGGAGCCCGCGAGCCGGCGCGATCTGCCTGGAGCTGCGCGAGCGGGGCGTGCTGGCCGATTTCCGAGGGGAAGTGCTGCGCCTGGGACCGGCGCCGTATATGCGAGATGATCAGATCGTCAAGGCGGTGGAAGAGCTGGGGAGGGCCGTGGGGAGGTCTTAGTGCATAGCAGCCGAGCGCTACGCGTTTTTGGCGACAGACACTTAGGCACTACATCCCCACACCACTTCTCATTTTGGGTTGGATGAATTCAACGCAGAGGCTGATGACTTCAACCCCTCAATGTGAGGGGTGGGTGGATGCAGATGTAAGGTCTGGATGTGGGTAGAGGGGGCGGAAAAATAAATCCGTGGGACGAATGGTCGTCGCAGTCTTCGTCCGACGGATTGATTTTTCCGCTTCCGCTTGTCGCGTAGCGCTCGGCCGCTATGTGGGAGTTGTATCCGGAGACGTCAGCGAGCCTGCAGCAGCGTCTCCGCAAACGCCCACTCGTCATCCGCCCACCGGTTCACCGGGACGAAGAAGGCCCCCTTGGCCATCCGCTCCACGTCCTCGGGCCGGAACTTGTACGAGCTCTCGGTCCAGATGCTCTCGCCTTCCCGGAAGGAAACCTTCGCCTCCAGCGCGGCGATGGGGACGTCGTGCGCGCGGCGGGCCACCAGGTGCATCTCGATCCGGCGCTCCGCTTCGCGCCACCGGGCCTGGTGCTGGAAGAGCGCGAGATCGAACTCCGCGCCCATCTCGCGGTTCAGACGCACGAGCAGGTTCCGGTTGAAGGCGGCCGTCACGCCCAGCGGGTCGTCGTAGGCGCGGAGCAG
>JANLXD010000126.1:0-2307 GCA_031364935.1 Candidatus Eiseniibacteriota bacterium | reverse complement strand
GCCGACATACACGTCGTCCCCCTCGATCTTGACCTCGAACGTGCGCACGCCGACCACCTCGGTCTCGGGCGACTTGCCCGTCTTCACGCTGAACTTCCAGCCGTGCCACGGACAGCGCACGATGTCGCCCGTCAGGTAGCCCTCGCCCAGATCGCCGCCCATGTGCGGGCACTGGTTCCGGATGGCGTAGATCACGCCCTCGCAGCGGAAGAGGGCGACCTTGATCTTTCCGGCCCAGACGATCAGGCCCTTCCCTTCCTCCACGTTCACGGCCTTCGCCACCTTCACGAATTCGGACATGCCGCCGGAGTGTACCGCAAACGAAAACCGGCGCCCCGTCTCCGGAGCGCCGGCTATTTGATCTCGTTGGGTCGAAACTCTACTGGCTGCCGCAGCCTCCGCCGCTTCCGCCGCAGCCGCAGCCGCCGCTCTTCGCGGGGGCCGCTTCTCCGCTCTCTTCAGTCGAGAACGAAGAGCCACAGCCGCAGCTCTTCACCGCGTTCGGATTGTTGATCTTGAATCCGCCGCCCTGGAGCGAGTCGTCGAAGTCGATCGACGCGCCCTCCAGAAACTGGTGGCTCTGCACGTCCACGATGATCTTCACGCCGTCCGCATCGAAAACCAGGTCTTCGGACGAGGCGGGCTCATCGGCGATCTGCATGCCGTAGGAAAGGCCCGAGCAGCCGCCTCCCGCGACGAAGACCCGCACGCCTTCGAACGTGCCTCCGTTCTGCTCCATGATGGTCTTGATCTCGGATGCGGCCTTTTCGCTCAGGTTGATCATTCGAACGGCTCCTTGGCTCAAACTAACGGTTTGCGGGAGAGCGACTTGGGTATCTAAGGCTTAGACGCGCTCCACGCCCAAACGGTGCTATCTCTTGTATCGGTAGATGATAGGCCCGGCTTGAGCCCCTGTCAACGGCCCGGCAGGGGGGTTGCCTGGCGGCCCGCCCGCGTCACCGCAGCGGCTTGTCCGGCGGCCGCCCCTGCTGGAGGATCCGGAGCATGTTCGTCCCGCCCGATCGCGTGGTCGTCCCGGCGATGGCCACCACCCAGTCGCCGCGGCGGAGCTTCTTCTGCTGGATCAAAATGCGGAGCCCCGCCTCGACCATCCCTTCCGAGGTGCGCCACCGCGGAACGTTGACCGCCGACACCCCCCACGCGAGCGAGAGCCGCCGGCATGTGGAGTCGAGCGGGGTGAGCGCGACGATCGGGGCCTGCGGGCGCGACTTGGAGAGAAGCCGCGCGGAGTAGCCGGTGTGGGTGAAGATCACGATCGCTCGCGCCCGGATCTCGCGCGCGGCCTGGTAGGCCGTGTGCGCCAGCGCATGCGTCGGGGAGACCAGGGCGCTTCCGTCGGAGCGGCGCGGCGTACGCTTGGTCGCCGCGAACTCGTCGGCTTCGGAGGCGATCCGCGCCATGGTCCGGACGACGCGATCGGGAAAACGACCCACGGCGGTCTCGGCGCTCAGCATCACCGCGTCGGTCCCGTCGAAGATCGCGTTGGCCACGTCCGAGGCTTCGGCGCGGGTCGGCTTGGAGGACGTGACCATCGACTCGAGCATCTGCGTCGCGGTGATCACGATCACCTCGAGCGCGTTCGCGCGCTCGATGATCCGCTTCTGCAAGATGGGGACGCGCTCGGGCGGGTACTCCACGCCCAGGTCCCCGCGCGCCACCATGACTCCGTCCGCGGCCTCCAAGATCGACTCGAGATTCTCGATCGCCTCCCGCCGCTCGATCTTGGCGATGACCATGGGGGGCCGCTTCGCGCGCCGCAGCAAGCCCCGGAGCTTCAGAATGTCGTCGGCGCTCCGGACGAACGAAAGCGCGACAAAGTCCACGCCCTCCTCCAGTCCAAAATTCAGGTCGCGGCGGTCCTTGGGAGTGAGCGAGGGGGCCGAAAGGCGCACGCCGGGGAAATTCACGCCCTTGTGGTCGCTGATCCTTCCACCGATCACCACGCGGCAGCGGAGCCCCGCGGAGGTTTTCTTGATGACGCGGAACTCCACTTTGCCGTCGTCGATCAGGACGTGGTCGCCCACGCTCACGTCCTTCATCAGCCCCGAGTAGAGGATGGGGATCCGCTCCGCGGTGCCGACCCGGATCTTGTTGGTCAGGAGCACCTCGGCCCCGGTGCCCACGCGGACCGAGCCGCCCTGCAATTCGCCCACGCGGAGACGCGGTCCCTGGAGATCCAGGAGGATCCCGACCGTGCGCTTCACGCGATGCGACGCCTGGTGGATGGCGCGGATGGCGCGCCGGTGGTCGGCGTAGGTGCCGTGGGAGAAGTTTATGCGCGCGACG
>JANLXD010000478.1:0-3170 GCA_031364935.1 Candidatus Eiseniibacteriota bacterium | reverse complement strand
ACGCGCACTTCCTTGCCCCGCTTCAACAGCGCCCCCACGATCTCCTGCACGTGGCCGATGGAGTGGGTGGTCTGGAAGACGACGCCCATGCGCGGGATGAACTTGAGCTTCTCCGCCTCCGCCACCGAGTCCAGGACGATGGCCTTGCCCTCGGTGTGCGCCACGACCCCAATGACCTCGGGGTGGTGCGCGTCGCCGATGACCACGACCTTGTAGTTCTCCGCGATCAGCTTGGCGGCGTACTGCTGCGCCTTGGTCACGAAGGGACAGGTCGTGTCCACCACGTTCAGGCTCCGCTGCATCGCCTCCAGCTTCACCTCGGGGCCGACTCCATGCGAGCGGATCACCACCGTCGAATCGCTGGGAAGCTCGCCCAAGTCGCAGACCACGTCGAGCCCGCGGCGCTGGAAGAGGCTCACCACTTGCGGATTGTGGATGAGCTGTCCCAGCGATTTCACGGGCCCAGGCGCCTGGTCCAGAGTGTCGGTCGCCATCTTGATGGCGCGCTTCACCCCGAAGCAGAAGCCTGCGTTGTCGGCGACGATCACTTCCATGGTCTTCCCTCTCGGCCGCATCCCGGCGGCCTTCCGGTCACCCCGGCAGCGCCGCGATCGCTTCCATGACGCGCAGCGCAAACGAATGCATCTCGGCCCGGTCGGGCTCGGAGCGGAGCGGCGGGACGATCGGCGTCCCGATTACGATCCGAACGAGCGTCTGCCGCCGAAGCGAGCGACGGATTTGATTCGACCCGGAAATCCGGACGGGTAGCACCGGGGTCCGTGTCACGGTCGCGAGGCGGCCGATCCCGGCCCGGGGCGGCATGAGGGCCCCGCTCTTGTTCCGGGTCCCCTCCGGAAAAATGAGTACCGCTCCTCCTTCATCCAGAACCTCTTCGGCTCCGAGCAAACCGGACCGCGCGCGGAGCCCTCTCTGAATGGGGATCGAATTATAACCGCGGAGCATGGCCCCAAACACCCTATTTTCGAACAGTTCCGCCTTGGCCACGAAGTGCAGGACCCGGGGAAAATTGGACCCGACCAGGGGCGGATCCCAGAACGAGATGTGGTTGCAGGCGGCGATCAGGGGGCCCGTCCGCGGCACATGATCCAGTCCTTCGATGCGAAACTTGAGGAAAGTGCGCGAAAAGGCTTTCACAAAACGGCTTCCGAACCAGTAGAAGGGGGTCGTCGGGCCGGGCCCGCGGCGCCCCAGCTCGGCCCAGCGGGTGACCAGGTCCACCAGCTCGTCGAGGGCAAGATCGGACGTGTCGAGCGGAATGGCGTCCGGGGCCACGAGCATGGGGCTTTCGGCCCGTTCCCGGTCGCGCCGGTCCCGGTCCCGGATCATCGCCTCGATCGCCATCTGGTCGGCGGCCTCCCCCCGGGCGGTCAGCTCGAGCCGGCGGCGAAGGGCCCGGACCTCCACCGAGGCCGAGAGGAACACCTTGAGGTCCGCCTTCGGGAAGACGACCGTCCCGATGTCGCGCCCCTCCATGACTACCCCCGGCGGACGCGCCAGAGAGCGCTGGATGGCGACAAGCCGGCGGCGTACGCCGGGATAGACCGCCACCCGCGACGCCGCTTCCCCGGCCTCGGCGGTCCGGATCTCCGCCTCGACCAGCCGTCCGTCGCAGAGGATTCCTTCCTCCCCCGCCTCGAAACGGACGCCGTCGATGGCGCGGAGCACGTCCGCCTCCTGGTCGAGATTTGCGCCCCGCTCCCGCGCGAGCCACGCGGCCGCGCGGTACATGGCCCCCGAGTCGACGTGCTTCAGCCCCAGCCTGGCCGCCACGCCGCGGGCGGTCGCGCTCTTCCCCGCCCCGGCCGGGCCGTCGATCGCGAGCACGAAGGGCTTCAACGGGCGAGACTCCGGAGCCGCGCGAGAAATCCCGGATCGGAAACGGCCGCCGCCTCGGCGCCTTCCACCGTGACGCCCTCCTTCGCGCGAAGACCCGCCACCAGGAACGCCATCGCGATCCGGTGATCCCCCGCCGCTTCCACGCGGCCCCCGCGAAGAGCGCCCTTCCCCTCGATCACCCAGCCGTCCTCCAGGACCTGGACCTCGGCGCCCACGGCCTCGAGCGCCGCCGCGACGGTGGCGATCCGGTTCGATTCCTTGAGCGCCAGCTCCCGCGCCCCGCGGATCTCGCTCCGCCCCCGCGCAAACGCCGCGAGCACCGCGACCAGCGGCAGCTCGTCGATCAGCCCCGGCGCTTCGGATTCGCCCACGCGGATGGGGACGAGCGGCCCGGGACGGACGCGGAGGTCCGCGACGGGCTCCTCGCCCTCGGCGCGCGGCTCCAGGCGCTCGACTCTCGCCCCCATCCGCGCGAGCAGATCGAGGAACGCCGTGCGCGTGGGATTGACGCCGACGCCGCGGACGAGCACGTCCGAGCCGGGAACGAGCGCGGCGGCCGCGAGGAGGAACGCGGCGGCCGAGAGGTCCCCCGGCACGCGGATGTCCGCGCCGTGAAGCCGCGCGGGGCCCTCCACGGAGGCGCTCCTCCCCGTACGCGCGACCCGTGCCCCGAAGAGCGGGAGCATCCGCTCGGTGTGGTCGCGAGTGGCGACCGGCTCCTCCACAGTTGTCGCGCCCGAGGCCTGGATCGCGGCCAGGAGGACCGCGCTCTTCACCTGGGCGCTCGCCACGCGCGTCTCGACTTGGGCGCCGCGAAGCGGCCCGCCGCGCACCACGACCGGCGGGAGACGGTCGGCGGCGCGCGCGTGAACGTCGGCGCCCAGCGCCCGGAGCGGGCCGATGACGCGATCCACGGGCCGCCGCCGGAGCGAAGCGTCGCCGGTCAGAATGGAGAGAAACGGCTGCGCGGCGAGGAGTCCCGTCGCGAGCCGAAGCGCGGTCCCGGAATTCTTCGCGTCGAGCACGGCGTCGCTCTCGGCGAGCGAGCCGCCGCGGATCACCCACTCGGCGGCCCCCGCCGCCGCGCTCCGTGCCGACGCCCCGCGTGCGGGCGCAGTCGCGCCACGCGACGACGCCCCACGCAAGCCCGCCCCCAGCGCGCGCACGATGCCGAGCGCCGCGCGGGCGTCCGCGCCCGGGTTTCCGCCGAGGATGCGCGTCTCCCCCGGCGCGAGCGCCCCCAGGAGCACCGCTCGCTGCGTGATCGACTTGTCCCCCGGCACCGACGTCTCGCCTCGGAGCGCGCGGCCGGG
>JANLXD010000092.1:0-2205 GCA_031364935.1 Candidatus Eiseniibacteriota bacterium | reverse complement strand
TCCTGCGCGATCACCGGTCCGGGCACGATCCAGGCAGGGGAGACCGCCCGCCTGTGCGCGCCCAACGACGGAATCCACTCGTACAGCTGGACCGGACCCAGTGGCTTCACGGCCACCGGCCCTTGCGCCACCGTGGACGAGGAGGGGACCTATTATCTGACGAGCCGGAACTCAGTCACGGGGAGCAGCCGTCAGTGTACGCACCGGCTGACCGTGGCGGGCCAGACGAGTGCGGGGTGTGACATCGAGGGCCCCACGACGATCCCTCAGGGAACGACCGCCAGGCTGTGCGCCCCGATACGAAACAATGTCTCGTATCGCTGGGCCGGTCCCATGAGCTTCGCGGCCGCGACGCGCTGCATCACGGTGGACGAGCCGGGAACCTACTCGCTCACCATGCGAAACCTCGCGTCGGGCCGCACCGAGCGGTGCAGCCGAACCCTGAGCCTCGCGGACAACGGCACCGATACCGGTGACGACCAGGATCCCGACGAAGTCGTCTGGGACAATTGTCCGCGCGATCTCCAGTTCTGGCGCCGCGCCTTCGAGCGCCGCGGCGGCGATGCCAGCATCGTCTCGCAGGCCGATCTTAGGGCCATTGCCCGGTGGGTGGACGAGCACTCCGTGTACTGGAATTGGACGAACGACGTGGACGGAGTGCGGCAAGCGCTCAACCCGGCTCGACCGCTGACCCGCCAGAAGCAGGTCGCCCGGCAGTACGCCGCCCTATTGGCGAATGTTGCTGCCGGTGAGCTCGGCCTTCAGAGTGGCGAGAGGATCGGGCTCGATCTCGATACTCGGGTGACCTTCGCGGGAGCGACCACGCTGCGCGACCTGATCGATCGGACCGACAGCATGCTGCGGTCGAGGCGTGGCAATTTGGCGCGGCTCAATACCACCTTGACTGGGATCAACGGCGGCCGGGGAATCGGTCCGGTGTGTGAGTAGCTCCGGCTGAGCGCGCGCGGCCGTTCGATCGTGGGCGTCATTTCCGACACCCACGGCCTGCTCCGCCCGCAGGCGATCGATTCGCTGCGCGGCGTCGAGGCGATCATTCACGCGGGAGACGTGGGCGAGGCGGCGATACTCGAGACACTGAGGACCCTGGCGCCGGTCACGGCGGTACGGGGGAATGTGGACCGAGGGGAGCTTGCCCGCGATCTCCCCGCGACGGCGCTGCTCGAATGCGGCGGGGTGCAGATCTACGTGCTCCACAACTTGGCCGACCTGGATCTGAAGCCTCGGGCAGCCGGCATCGGTGTGGTCGTGAGCGGCCATACCCACGAGCCGCTCGTTCAGGAGCGAGACGGTGTTCTCTACTTGAATCCCGGAAGCTCCGGGCCACGGCGCTTCAGCCATCCCATCACGGTCGCGGAGCTTATCGTGGAGCGCCAAGTTCCGCGGGCGAGGATCATCGCGCTTGCGGTCTGAGCGGCCATGCTTCGCCACAGGGGAGGGTAGATGACCCTGCGAGATCACTTCGAGCGCTCCGGCAACTGGCTCTTTCGCCGGCGGAGTTACCTTCCTCTTTTCCTCCTGGCGATTCTCCTGCCGGCGGTCGCGAGCAGTGATTATCCGGGCGATAGCCAGCGCGAGGACTACCTCTGGGAGGCCATTTGCCTCGCCGTCTCGCTCAGCGGGCTCGCGATCCGCGTGCTCGCGATCAGCCACGCGGCGCCCAGCACATCGGGGCGAGGCACCGCGGAGCCGGTCGCGGCGACCCTGAACACGGCGGGCTTGTACTCGACCGTGCGTCATCCGCTCTACCTGGGCAACTACCTCATGTGGCTCGGCGTGACCATGCTGCCAGGCGTGTGGTGGTCCCCGGTGCTCTGCAGCCTGGCCTTCTTTCTCTACTACGAGCGAATCGCGTTCGCCGAGGAGGAATTCCTGCGCCGTCGCTTCGGCGACACGTGGGAAGCATGGGCCGCGAAGACGCCGGCGTTCGTGCCGGCGTGGCACCAGTGGCAACCGCCGAAGCACCGCTTCTCGATTCGACACGCGTTGAGGCGCGAATACTCGGCTCTCTTCGGCCTGATCTCTTCATTCATGGTCCTCGAGATCCTGGAAGACCTGTTCCACAAGAGACGGCTCGTGATCGATCCCGTGTGGGGGCCCATTTTCCTGTGCACGGCGGTCGCCTACATCGTGCTGCGGACACTCAAGCGCTCGACCCGCCTTCTTCACGTTCCTGATCGTTAGCCC
>JANLXD010000476.1:0-3706 GCA_031364935.1 Candidatus Eiseniibacteriota bacterium | reverse complement strand
TCCACCAATCGAAGCCGCGTGTCGAGCACCGGCTGTGTGTAGTAGTCCACATCCTGCCGCTCGACGTAGGCGATCTTCTGCTGCAGATCCAGCTCGCGCACGAAGTAGGTATCCCCATCGTGCAGATAGATCGCCTCCGGGTAGATCAGCTCGGGGGCGCTGATCGCGTCAACGGTAGCGAGAACGGCGTTTCCCCGCTTCTGGTCGAGGATCGTGTAGGTGTCGTCGGAGATCGTCCTGAGATTCACGCGCCCGGCCGGATAGTCGGACGAAGACCAGTAGCGGAGCCCGTCGAGCGACTTCATCGACCCCTCTTCCTCCAGGAGACGCCCCAGCGCCTCGGCGCGCGGCCCAAAGTAGGACTCGTCCGCGCGCGACAGCGGCAGCTCGTGCGCGGCGCACGCGAGATGCGAGGCGAGGACGTAGGGGTTCGACGGGTCGATGACCGCGCTCTCGGGTGTTTGCGCGAAGAAATACTCGGGGTGGCGCATTAGATATTGGTCGATCGGGTCGTCGTACGCGACCACGACCGCCATGGAGGGCGCGTGCGAGCGCCCCGCGCGTCCGGCCTGCTGCCAGGTGCTCGCGATGGTGTTGGGGAAGCCGACGAGCACTGCCGCGTCGAGCGAGCCGACGTCGATCCCCAGCTCGAGAGCGTTGGTGGAAATGACGCCCAGGAGGTCGCCGTCGAAGAGCCGGCGCTCGATGGCACGGCGCTCTTCGGGGAGGTATCCGCCCCGGTAGGGGCTCAGGCGGTCGGCGAGCGACGCGGAGCCGTCGGGGCGGCGGTTTCCGCCGGCGCCCGTGTCGCGCCGCCCGCCGTCCTCCAGCTGCTCCCGCGCGTAGCGATAAATCAACTCGGCTGCCACGCGCGATCGCGTGAACGCGATGGAGGCGACGTTTCGGCGTATGAGGTTCACGAGGATGCGCTCCGCCTCGACGCTGGTGGAGGCGCGCATGTCCGGTTTCTCGGGCCCGGCGTGGCGCGGATTCCAGAACGCGAAGAGCTTCGGGCCGCGCGGAGCGCCATCCCGGTCGACGACGCTCACCGGATCGCCGATGAGCGATTCGGCCAGCTCGCCGGGGTTTCGGATCGTCGCGGACGAGAGCAGGAAGCGAGGCTCGGCGCCGTAGTGGCGCGCGACCCGCTTCAAGCGCCGGAGCACGTTGGCCACGTGCGAGCCGAAGATGCCGCGGTAGGTGTGCATCTCGTCCACCACCACGTAACGCAGGTTCGAGAAGACGCGGCTCCAGCGCGAGTGGTAGGGGAGGATCCCCTGGTGAAGCATGTCGGGGTTCGTGAGGATCGCGTTCGCGCGCTCGCGCAGTTTCCGGCGCGCTTCACCCGGCGTGTCGCCGTCGTAGGTGCCCGTGGTGAGCGCGCGGCCCAGGGCGGGCGACGATTCGGCGAAGCGGATGAGCCCGCGAAGCTGATCCTGGGCGAGCGCCTTGGTCGGAAAGAGATAGAGCGCGGTGGCCCCGGGCTCGAGCAGGAGCCGCTCGAGGATCGGCAGGTGATAGCCGAGCGACTTTCCCGATGCGGTGCCTGTCGCCACGGCCACGTTCGCCCCGGAGCGGGCGAGGTCGACCGCTTCCGCCTGGTGAACATAGAGGCGCTCGATCCCCTGAGCGTGAAGCACGGCGTGGAGCGCCTGCGGGAGCGGCTCGGCGAGATCGCCGTAGACCGCGGGGCGCGGGGGGATCCGCTCCAGATGCACCAGCTCGTTCTGGCGGCGGCGATGGCCGTCCGGGCCGTCGATGAAGCGGCGGTCGCGTGACGTGAGCGACGTGAGAAGCGCCTCGTACTCGTCCAGCGTCGCGGGCGGGTGCGGGCGCGCGCCGCGGGCGGCTTCGAAGAGGCCGGGACCGTGGGTCATGGTGTTGGCGCCGATCGGGGCCGAGCCGGCTGTCATGCGCGGAGTCCAGGGAGCACGATCACAGCATCCCCTCCCTCTCGAGCAATTTTCGCATCAGCTTGGCGCTGGTCGCCGCTTGCCCCACGTGGCAATTGTTGAAGAAGACGAAGGTCTTCTTCGCCTGGTTCGTCATCTCGCGAATCTTCTCGACCCACTCCCGAAGCTCGTCCTCCGAATAGGAATAGTCATAGCGCGTGCTGGAGGTGCGGAGTGCCTGCGGTGCTTCGGCGGGCCGGTCGGCCGTGCCGCTGAACAGCGGGCCGAGGTCCGCGGTAACGCGAGCCTGGGCCCGGACGCCCTGGGCTGCTTCAGCTTCGGCGGCCCTCTCGCCGCGCGGCTTACCGCGGTCGGGCGCCCCACGGCCCCGCTCCCCCCACCATTTCTCCTTGTTCCTTCCGTGAAAGCGAACGTAGCCGATCGACCCGGTGATGCGCGCGACGGGCGGGACGAGCCCGGGGAGATCCGGCTCATCCACGCTCACGTAGCCCAGTTTTTCCCTGTCGAGATCCTGAAATACTTCTTCATCCATCCAGGAGCGATGGCGGAACTCGACGAAGACCGGCTCGTCGCCGCCGAGGAGGTCTTTCAGCCGGCGCAGATAATCCTGATTCTCTGGGGTGCGCCGGAACGCGTACGGGAACTGCGCCAGAATTCCCGTGAGCTTTCCCGCCTCGCGAAGCGGGAGGATCGACCGCGCGAAGTCGCGGTAGAGCTGCGGATCGCGCGACTGCATGTGGGTCATGTCGTGGTGGGTCTTCACCACGAACTCGAACCCGGGCGGGGTCTTCTTCTGGATCGCCTCGAACGTCCGCGGGTGCGGGATGCGGTAGTAGGTGGAGTTCACCTCGACCGAGAGGAACTCGCGCGCGTAGAAGTCGAGCATCTGCGCGCGGTCGGTGCCGGTTGGGTAGAAGGGGCCGACCCAGTCCTTGAACGACCAGCCTGAAGTGCCGAGAACGATCTTGGGCTTCTCCCCGGCGGACGGTGGCGCCGGCCCCACGCGCCTCATCGCCGCTCCTGCGCGAGCACCTGAACCAGGCTGCGGCTCGCCCCTTCGCGCGAGAGGCGCTGCGCGTCGCCCTGATCCAGCGCTCCCGCGCGCACGATCACCGCGTCCCCGAAGCGGTCCCGCAAGGAATCGGCGGCTTCCGTCATCTTCCGCCGGCGCTCATCCGTCGCGAAGAGGTCCTGCTGGTGAAAGCCCTCCGCCGCGACGAGGTCGGAAACCGAGACTCCGATCAGACGGAGCGGCCGTCCATCCCAGTTCTCGTCCAGCAGCATG
Source organism: Candidatus Eiseniibacteriota bacterium (assembly GCA_031364935.1). Classification (GTDB taxonomy): domain Bacteria; phylum Eisenbacteria; class RBG-16-71-46; order SZUA-252; family SZUA-252; genus DASQJL01. The sequence continues at coordinate 508 of JANLXD010000476.1, read as the reverse complement.
CAGGTGGTGCGGTAGATCGCGTTTTCGTCGTCGGTCACTTCGGGGAGGGCGCGCTGGCGGATGGTGGTCTTGAAGCGCTTATCGCGGAATTTCACCGCGATGACACGCCCCAGGTACCCGTCCACGCGAAGCCGTCGCCCGACTTGTCCTTCTGAACTTCATCGTCGAGCGCCAGGAGAACCGCTAGCTGATCGAGACCCGCGATAGACAGCTCCTCGAGCGCGTCCTGCGCCGAGATGAGGTGTGGGCCGGCTACGGCCTCGGCGACCTCGACGACGCGCCCTTCGCTCGCAGCCGGTGGTTCCTCTCCGATCCGGACGGCGCGGCGGCGGCGCTCCTCTACGACTGGGGCGGCGGCCTCGTGCTCCTCACCTACCATTTCGGCCTGAACGGCGACCACATGCAGAACGCCTCGCGCGGCGACGACGACTCCGAGGTCGTGCCCTACTTCGAGGGCGTGCCGGTCAAGTCGATGGGGCACGAATACACGCTGCCCGAGGACGTCTCG
>JANLXD010000050.1:0-6124 GCA_031364935.1 Candidatus Eiseniibacteriota bacterium | reverse complement strand
ACGTCACGCTCAACGCCTGCCCCGCGACGTCGGCGACCGAGGATTCGATCAACCCGCGGTAGTACTGCTCCAGCCAGTCGACGTAGAACTGGCTCGGCACTTCCAGCACCAGCCCGCCGTTCAGCTCGAGCGGCCGGAGCGATCGGAACCAAGTTTCATAGGTCTGAGGCGAAGTGCTGTCCTGGATCCTTCCGAGCGCGCGTTCCCAAAGATCGATGGCCGCTTTTTCAATCATGTCCCTATCCCCACCTTCCCACACCCACTCCACGCACTATCCACAGACTTATCCACAAAATGACCGAGGCGTAACGGATTGCGTGTGGCTCCGTTACGCCCCGTAAACACTCAGGGTACGCGATGTCGGGCAACGCGTCGCTCAAAGCATTTCGACTTTCGTAGATGGCGCGCCCAGCGCGCCGGAGGAAGAGGTAGCTCGACAGACGTGAGCCGCGAACGAGGGTCTCTTCGTCTGGCGTCTGTCGAGGGACGGAACTTACGTCCGCTCGGAAGGTCGCGCAACGAAATTCTTGGCGACGGCCTCGCCTTGACCCGTCGCGGCGCGTCCAGTAGACTCCCCGACTCGCGTTGAACGCAAGATAACCCATTCAAACAGAGGCATTCCGACAGTGAAGCGCACGTTCCAGCCGCACAATCGCCGCAGAAAGAAGGTCCACGGCTTCCGCGAGCGCATGAGCACCCGCGGCGGCCGGGCGGTGTTGAAGCGCCGCCGCGACCGGGGCCGCAAACGTCTCACGGTCTGACGCGGCCACACTCGGCGACTTGCGCATGGCCGGCGGGGCATCGACTCGTGATGGCCGTCTCCGCTCGGGGTGGCAATTCCGCGACGTGTACCGCACCGGCAGTTCTTTCCACGGAAATCTGATGACGCTGGTCAGTCTTGGGAAGCCTGACGACCGCGGCCGCATCGCGTATGTGGCGAGCCGGAAGGTCGGCCCCGCCGTGCGCCGCAACCGGGCAAAGCGACTTCTGCGCGAGGGCTTCCGAGGCCTTCCCGCGGCGCGTCGGGACGAGCCGCGCTGGCGCATCTGGATCGCGCGTGCCGCCTGCTCCCGCTCGACCGCCGGGCTGGTGGCCGCGGAGATGGCCCTGCTCGTAAGCCGCGAGCGTCCCCTGAAATGACCGCCGTCGCCGTCGCCGGCCGCGCCATCCGCGAGGGCTTCGGCCTCCGCGTGGTCGCGTCGCTCCTCGTGCGCGCCTATCGTCTCCTGGCCGTTCCCGTGCTGCCGAAGGCCTGCCGCTTCCACCCCTCGTGCTCGTCGTACGCCGAGGAGGCGCTTCGAAAGCACGGCTTCTTCCCGGCCTTGCTCCTCATCGTCCGGCGCATCGCGCGCTGCCATCCATTTCACCCCGGAGGCTACGACCCCGTCCCGTAAGGACGTGGCCCATCCATGGATCGAAGAACCCTGCTGGCCGTCGTCCTGATCATGGGCGTGCTGCTGCTCGACCAGGTGCTCTGGTCGCGGTGGACCCGATCGCGGCAGCCCGCGCCGACGCCGCGAGTGGGCGCCCCGGCCGTTCCCGGCGCATCGACGCCGGGCGCCCCGCGATCCCCCGGAGATTCCGCCTCGATGCGCGCCGCCGCGGCCGAATCGGTCCTGGCCGGCCGCGCCGTTCCTCCGGGGAACGCCTCGTCGGCGGCCTCGCGCATGACCGGCGTCGGCGTCGGGGAAGGCGGAGAGGCTCTGATCGCGGCCCGCGTTCCCGCCGCGCCGGCCGAGAGCGAGTCGCTCGCGACCAGCCAGTTCCGCGCGGCGTTCACGGGCGCGGGAGGCGCGGTCTCCTCATGGGTATTACCGGCGTACAAGGACCCACGCTCGAAAGCGCCGGTGGATCTGGTCCCGCCCGGGGAGACGGCCATGCACGTCTCGGTCGGGACCCCCGGCGTTTCCTACGACTTCACGAACGCGCCCTTCCGGAAGACGGGCGGAAGCGCCGGCCAGGGATGGCTCTCGTTCAGCGCGCAGGACTCGAGCGGCATCCGCGTCACCAAGACCTACCGCCTGGCGAACGATCCGAACCTGCTCGAAGTGGAAGTGCGGGTCGCGGCGCCGGCTCAGCTGGGGCCGATCCGCTATCGAATCGGCTGGGCCAATCCGCTCCCCGTGACCGAGATCAACACACGCCCTGAGGAACGCACCGCGGTCGCCTACCTGGGGACGAAGCTCGAGGCCGTGGACGTCCGGAAGATCGCGAAGGAGGGGACGAAGCGGCTCCAGGGGAACGTCCGCTGGGCGGGCCAGCGGAACAAGTACTTCATCGCGACGGTCATTCCCGACTCGTCGAGCATCCCCGAGGTGGTCTTCCAGCAGGGGAGCGGGAAGTACCCCATCGTCTGGCTCGCGGGCACGGCGGCGCCCGGCACCGAGGTGGTGCGACACGGCAGATTGTACGCGGGGCCGATCCACTACGAGACCTTGGTCCGGATCGGCGCGGGGCTCGAGGATCTGGCGAACCTCGGGTGGAAGTGGATCGTTCCCGTGAGTGCGCTTCTCCTCAAGTCGCTCGTGCTCTTCCACAAGGTGATCCCGAACTACGGCGTCGCGATCATCCTCGTGGCCCTGTTCACCAAGCTCATCTTCTACCCGCTCACGCAGTCCAGTCTTCGCACCATGAAGGTGATGCACCGGCTCCAGCCGGAAGTGAACGCCATACGAGAGAAGCACAAGAACGATCCGGCCAAGATGAACGAGTCCATGATGAAACTCTACAAGGAGCACAAGGTGAACCCGATGGGCGGGTGCCTTCCGATGCTCCTGCAACTTCCCGTCTTCCTCGCGCTCTATCAGGTGCTGCTGCACGCGATCGAGCTGCGCTCGGCCGGCTTCGTGTGGTGGATCAAGGATCTCTCGGCGCCCGACGTCGTCGGCTACATGGGGGGCTTCCCCATCCACGTGCTTCCGATCATCATGACCGGGAGCACATTCTTGCTTCAGTCGCAGACGCCGGTCGATCCGCGGCAGGCGTTCATGATGTACCTGATGCCGCTCATGATGCTGTACATCATGTACAATCTGCCCTCGGGCGTTATCATCTACTGGACGGTGAACAACCTCGTTTCGGCCCTGCAGCAGTATCTGGTCAACGTCGCCGAAGATCGAAGAATGGCGGCCCACACTTGAGACCCGAACAGCGCGGAATACTCCGATGAGCGACGGCAACGGCATCCATACCGAAGGCGAGACGTTCCAGGACGCGATCGCGGCGGCATCGGCCCAGCTGGGCCTGCGCTCGACCGAACTGGGCATCGAGATCATCGACCCCGGCGCTTCGGCGGAATCGAGCACCGGCTACCGCCCCGTGCGCATCCGCGCGTGGCAGCGCGACCCGGAGGCCTCGGCGGACGGACTCCGAAAGCCCGCCCCCGGCGCGCCACGGCGACCGTCTTCCAGCTATGACGATCGCGGCGGACGGGATCGGGGCGCGCGCCGGCCGGCGCCGGTCAGCTACGGGCCGCCTCCGCCTCCCATGGATCCCGAGAAGATCACTCCCGAGCTGGTCGCGGACGTGCGCGTCATGGCCGAGGGGATCTTGCGCCACATGGAATTTTCGGCCACGGTGGACGCGGAGAAGACGCGCCATGGAATTCGCGTCGCGGTGAGCGCGGGCGAGCGGGACCAGTATCTGATCGGCCCCGAAGGCGAGACCCTCGCGGCGCTGCAGCACCTGCTCGGCCGGATGATCCGCGCGCGCATGCCCGAGGAGGCGCCGCCGCGTCTGGAAGTGGACGTGGCCGGCTACCGCGATCGTCAGATCGAGGCGCTACGCGAGATGGCGCGCGAGCTGATCGAGGAGGCCCGCACTTCGGAAGACGAGGTGACCACCGACCCGCTTCCCGCGAGCGAGCGCCGCATCGTGCACCTGGAAGTGGCCGAAGTACCCGGGATGGAGACCGTGACGATCGGCGACGGGCACTACAAGCGCGTCGTCATCCGCCGCGCCTCCTCCGCCGCCGCCGCGCCGCGGAGCGACGGGTGAGCGGGTCCGGACAGGCATGACGGCCAGTGGCAGACGATACGATCGTAGCGCCGGCGACGGCTCCGGGCGAGGCGGCGGTCGCACTGGTCCGATTGAGCGGCCCGGGCGCACTGGGCATCGCCGCGCGCCACTTCAGCGGTAAGCGCTCACCCGAAGAGACTCCCACCCACCGCATTCTCCACGGCCGGTTCCTCGACTTGGCCGGCGCTCCCATCGACACCGTGCTGCTCTCCGTGTTCCGCGCCCCCCATTCCTACACGGGCGAGGACGTTGTGGAGATTTCCTCGCACGGCGGCGCCGCCGTGCCGGCCGCGATCTTCGAGACGCTCGTGCGCGCGGGCGCGCGGCCGGCGCGCCCAGGCGAGTTCACCGAGCGCGCCTTCCGAAACGGAAAACTGGACCTGGCACAGGCCGAAGCGGTGGCCGCGTTGGTGCGCGCGCGATCGGACCGGGCGGCCCGTGCCGCGCGCGATGCCCTGGGCGGCGCTCTGTCGCGCCGGATTGAGCGGCTGGACGGCGCGCTGGTCGCGCTTCTAGCCGAGGTCGAAGCGCGCATCGATTTCCCCGCCGAGACGGGTGAGCCGCTCGATGGAGTCGTACTCGCCGGCCGTTGCGCGGAGATCGCGTCTGAGGTCGGCGGCTGGCTCGAGGGTCTCCCAGGCGCGCGCCGGCGAGAGGCCGGCGTGTCGGTAGTGCTCGCGGGGCCTCCCAACGTTGGAAAGTCGAGCCTCCTGAACGCGCTGGTGGGATACGACCGCGCGATCGTGAGCGACACGCCGGGCACGACGCGCGACACCGTAGAAAGCTCGATCTGGCTCGACGGCGTCGAGCTTCGCATGGTGGACACGGCGGGACTCCGATCGAGCGTCGATCCGATCGAGCGGCTCGGCACGGAGCGCGCCGCGCTCGCCTTGTCGCGCAGCGATCTCGCGGTGGTGGTGCTCGACCGCTCGGCCCCTCAGGCGAGCATGGATGCTCTGGCCGAGGTTCGGCGCGCGGCGGATGGCGGAGCGGGCACTGGTGGTGTGCTCACCGAGGAGGCGCCGGTGGTGGTCGCGTGGAACAAGGCGGACCTCGCGCGGGTTGGGGCGCCGGGTTCGCTTGGCGCCTCGGAAGCCCCTCGCCCTTCGCGCTGGGACGGCACCGCCCTCGCCGGAACGCGGATCCTCGCGGAGGTCGAGACGGTCGCGATCGAGCCCATGGGTGCCGCCCCGCTCCGCGCGGCTCTGCGGGAGGCGCTTCCCTCGGTGCTGTCCGGCCACGCGGGCGCGGAAGTCCCGACCACAAGCGCCCGCCAGGAAGCGCTTCTGGGCGAGGCCCATGCCGCGCTCCGCCGCGCGGAGACGGCCCTTCGCGCCGCCGATTCCTGCGACCTGGTGGCGCTCGATCTCACCGATGCCCGCCGCGCGCTCGGCGAGATCGTGGGGCGCGGCGTCGACCAGGAAGTGGTGGCCGCGATCTTCTCCCGCTTCTGCATCGGGAAATGAGCCGTTTTCCTCTGCTCGTCATCGGTGCGGGACATGCGGGGTGCGAGGCCGCGTGCATCGCGGCCCGCATGGGCATCGACGTGGGGTTGGTCACCATGAGCCTCGAGTCGATCGCCCACATGCCGTGCAATCCCGCGATCGGCGGACTCGCCAAGGGACACCTGGTCCGCGAGATCGATGCGTTGGGTGGCCTCATGGGGCGAATGGCCGACCGCGCCGGCATCCAGTTCAAGATGCTGAACCGCGGACGGGGCCCCGCCGTCTGGTCGCCGAGGGCGCAGGAGGACAAGGCTCTCTACCGCTCGATCGTTCGCGAGCATCTCGAATCCACACCCGAGATCACGATCGTGGCGGCGCAGGTCGTCTCCTTCGTGGTGAGGGACGGCGCCATCCATGGCGTTCAAACGGCGGACGGCGCGATCATCGAAGCCTCGGCGGTGGTGGTCACGCCCGGCACGTTCCTGAATGGCCTCCTCCACGTCGGAGACAAGAGCGTGCCGGGCGGCCGTGTCGGCGAGGCGCCGTCGCGGGGCCTCTCCGACTGCCTTATCGATTTGGGATTTTCGCTCGTCCGCCTGAAGACGGGCACGCCGCCCCGCATTCATCGCGACTCGATCGACTTCTCGCGATGCATCGAGCAG
>JANLXD010000572.1:0-1954 GCA_031364935.1 Candidatus Eiseniibacteriota bacterium | reverse complement strand
CCCTGGTCGGCGCCCACTTCGAGATCGCGCCCGCGGACGTGGACGAGCGCGCGCTCGAAGGGGAGCGCCCCGAGGCGCACGTGCTCCGCCTGGCGGAGGCGAAGGCGCGCGCCTCGCGCGCGGCGCGCGAGAGCACGGGCGCCGGCGCGGGCGGCGCGGTCTACGTGGGCGCGGACACCATCGTGACGATCGACCGCGTCATCCTCGGAAAGCCGGAGAACGCGGCCGAGGCCGCGCGCATGCTCGAGCTTTTGTCGGGGCGCGTGCATGAAGTCTGGACGGGCCTCTTCCTGCTCGATCCCGGCGAGGAGCGGGGCCTGGCCGAGGGGGTGCGGAGCATCGTGAAGTTCGCGCGGATCACCCGCGCCGAGATCGACCGCTACGTGGCCACGGGCGAGCCGCTCGACAAGGCGGGGGCCTACGCCGTCCAGGGGGGAGGCGCGGTCTTCGTCGAAGCGATCGAGGGGTCCTACTCCAACGTGGTCGGGCTTCCGTTGAGCCATCTGAAGCACCTCCTTGGACTTCTGAGGGAAGCGCCGGTCCGCGATCGCTGATCTTCCCGCCTGGGCCGGCCGCCCCGGCCGCCCCCATGCCGCGCCGGTTGACAGTCGGTTTAAGTGCTGGTAGTCTCTAGCGTTTGCTCGTTCCAAACACGTATTTGGAGGTCGAATCGATGGGCACGTACTCCGTACGCGCCTCGGAGATCACGCAGGACTGGTATGTCGTGAACGCCGAGGGGCAGATCCTGGGCCGACTCGCGAGCGAGATCGCGAGCGTGCTCAAGGGAAAACGCAAGCCGACCTACTCCACCCACCTGGACGTCGGGGACCACGTCATCGTGGTCAACGCCGAAAAGATCGTGGTCACGGGGCGGAAGCGGGACAATAAGATCTATTTCCGCCATTCGCTCTATCCGGGCGGCGACACCAGAACGCGTTTCCGGGATCTGCAGGCAGCGAAGCCCGACGAGATCGTGCGCCTCGCGGTGAAGGGGATGATGCCCAAGAACCGTCTCGGCCGCGCGATGATGAAGAAGCTCAAGATCTACGCCGGGCCGGAGCATCCGCACGTGGCGCAAGCGCCGCGGCCGCTCCCGCTCCCCGGTGTCGCGACGGGGGGTGACTGACCATGACAGCTCCCCACATGGCGACCGGACGTCGGAAGACCTCGGTCGCGCGCGTGCGGCTGGTGCCCGGGAACGGAAAGCGCACCGTGAACGGCGTCGACCTCGACCGCTACTTCTGCCGCATCTCGCTCTCGCGGATCGCGACCGAGCCGCTCCTGGCCGTGAACATGGCCGATAAGTTCGACGTGATCGCGCTGGTGCGCGGCGGCGGCGCGTCCGGTCAGGCCGGGGCCGTATCGCTCGGCGTGGCGCGCGCGCTCCAGGTGATCGATCCGACGCTCCGCGCTCTTCTCGGCAAGGAAGGCTTCCTCACGCGCGACGCGCGCATGAAGGAGCGGAAGAAGTACGGACAGGCGGGAGCGCGGAAGCGCTTCCAGTTCTCCAAGCGGTAATCGCTGCTCCGCGGCTCCCCCGTCAGGGGGGCCGCCACTACACACGCCCCGGGCCGCGGGCGGTCTCCCTTCGGGGAGCCCGGCGGATCGAAGGGGCGGAGGCTAAAGACCGGAGGTTCAACGCGTGGCTGATATTGGCATGAAGGAATTGCTCGAAGCCGGAGTCCACTTCGGACACCAGACCCGCCGCTGGAATCCCAAGATGAAGAAGTTCATCTTCATCGAGCGGAACGGCATCTACATCATCGATCTCCAGAAGACCCTGAAGGCGATCCAGGACGCGCGCACCCTGCTGGAGGGCGTGGCGCGCAAGAACGGCACCGTCCTGTTCGTCGGGACCAAGCGCCAGGCGAAGGACGCCGTCCGGGAAGAGGCCGAGCGCAGCGGCATGCCGTACGTGAACGAGCGCTGGCTGGGCGGGATGCTCACGAATTTC
>JANLXD010000566.1:0-1566 GCA_031364935.1 Candidatus Eiseniibacteriota bacterium | reverse complement strand
TCCTCCGCTGAGGGTTTTGGGCGCCGGGTCACGCCGCGCCGGCACCGTCGACCCGTCCCCCGCATCCCAATAGGTCGCAGCTCCCCTCCTTATAGGGCACGGTCCGAAGCGCCTTGACACCCGGGGGCGGGGGGTCCTATGCTCCGTGAAGAGCGGCCCCGCAGACCCGATGTGCGAGGGAGCTAAATCGATATCCATAATAGACTTGTACCATAACGAGACGAGCACGAACCCCGGTAGCGCTCCGCTCCTGGGGTTTCGCCTTATGAGCCGTTCCCGACGACGAAAGGGACTGATTTGCTGAATCTGCTCACCCGGGTTCTCGGTACCAAGCACGAGCGCGATGCCAAGCGCATGTGGCCGACCGTGAGCCAGATCAATTCCGAGTTCGAGAAGCTTCGCACCCTGGACGACGAGGCCCTGCGGGCCAAGACGGCCGAGTTCCGCGCGCGGCTTCAGGAAGGGGAGACGCTCGACGACCTCCTTCCCGAGGCCTACGCCGTGGTGAAGGAAACCTGCCGCCGCCTCGTCGGCACGACGTGGGACGTGGTCGGGCTCCCCATCACGTGGGACATGGTCCCCTTCGACGTCCAGCTCCTCGGCGCGATCGCGCTTCACGAGGGGAAGATCGCCGAGATGGCCACGGGCGAGGGGAAGACCCTGGTCGCGACGCTCCCGATCTATCTGAACGCGCTCACCGGCCAGGGCGTCCACCTGGTCACGGTGAACGACTACCTCGCCCGCCGCGACAGCGAGTGGATGGGGAAGGTCTTCGAGTACCACGGCCTCACCGTCGGCTGCATCCAGAACAACATGGACTTCCCGCAGCGCCGCGACGCCTATGCGCGCGACATCACCTACGGCACCAACAACGAGTTTGGCTTCGACTACCTCCGCGACAACATGGCCCGGCACAAGGATCACCGGGTGCAGCGCGGCCACCACTACGCGATCGTGGACGAGGTGGACTCGGTGCTGATCGACGAGGCCCGGACGCCGCTCATCATCTCGGGCCCGGTCGAGCACTCGCTCCAGAAGTACGACGAGATGAAGCCCGACGTGGAGCGCGTGGTCCGCCAGCAGACGCTGGTGGTCGCGAGCATCCTCGCCGAGGCGGAGGAGCTGCTCAAAGATTCCACGCGGGAGTACGAGGCGGGCCTGAAGCTTTTACAGGTCAAGCGCGGCGCGCCCAAGAACAAGCGCTTCCTCAAGCTGATCGCGGAGCAGCCCGGCCTGAAGCGGCTCTTCCAGAAGGTCGAGCTGGACTACATGCGCGACAAGCGGCTGGGTGAGGTGGACGAGGATCTCTTCTACGCGATCGACGAGCGGAGTCACTCGGTCGACCTCTCCGAGAAGGGACGCGACGTCGCGAGCCAGCGGGACCGGAACCTCTTCCTCCTGCCGGACCTCTCCGTCGAGATCGGAGCGATCGAGGAGGACGAATCGATCCCGCCCGCCGAGAAGGTGGCGCGGAAGCGCGCCCTGGACCGGACGCACGGGGAGCGGAGCGAGCGCGTGCACAACGTGCTCCAGCTTCTGAAGGCGTACGCGCTCTACGAGAAGGAC
>JANLXD010000564.1:0-12459 GCA_031364935.1 Candidatus Eiseniibacteriota bacterium | reverse complement strand
ACCGACCATCCCGGCTGGCCCTTGAAGTACGTATCCTCGGGAGCGCCGATCTTGCCGTTGAGGGCAATGGGCACCTCGAGGGCCTCGGATCCGGCGATGCTCGGGTAGAACAGGTCGAAGCCGATCTCCGACTGGAGACCCTTCCACGGGAGCACACCCATCGTGAGCCCCGTGTCGATGGGATACGCCGCCTTCGCCCCGAAATAAGTGTCGTACGTGACGTGGAGCACTCCGAACGGCTGCACGAACGGGGTGGATGGAGCCCAGAATGTCGTGGAGGGTGTGGCAAGAGCGGCGTGCGGCAGAGCTGCGACAATGACGATCGCCGCGACGGTCGCCGACATGGGGACGCGCATGACTTGGGAACCTACTGCTACTACCGATTCCGTACCAATAGCCAAGATCTCCCCTGCCGCCATGCGGTTCGAAAATCGCCGTTGCCTGGCCTTCCCCAAGCCTTGACTAGCGCGCCTATCATTTAGCATAAAACACCAACAAACAATAATAAATATGGACTGACGCCCCTTCTCGTGCGCATCATTCCCCCGAAAGGAGGGACGCGCCATGGCATCGGCTCCCACACGACCGGTCGCAGCCCGCAGCTCGGATCCCGGATTCGGGGACTTCCTCAACATGCTCCTCAGCGATCGGGAGCGATTCTTTACGGAGATCGCCGAGGGAGAGGGGCTGCGGGAGAAACTCGTCTACGCCACATGCACGCTGGTCGCGCTCTTGGCGCTCTACGGCGCGGCGGCGGGTGCCTATGCCGGCCCCGCGCAGGCCATCTCCGCGGCGATCAAGCTGCCGCTCTTGTTCCTCGGCACCCTGGCGATCTGCTTCCCCGGGTTCTTCCTCATCCAGGTGCTCGTCGGCTCGCGCCTGCGCCTGGCGCAGGTGCTCGCACTCGTGCTCGGCGCGCTCTCGCTCAGCGCCATCCTGCTCGCCGCGGTCGTTCCGGTAACCGCCTTCTTCCTCTTCACCGGCGCCAACTACTACTTCCTCACGCTGCTGCACGTGTTGATCGTGCTGGGCGCCGGGCTCGTCGGTATGGCCGTGCTCCACGAGGGGCTCGCGTTCGCGTGCGAGAAGCGCGGCGTGTACCCGAAGAAGGCGATGACCATCATGAAGGTGTGGGCGGTCCTGTTCGCGTTCGTGGGGATTCAGATGGCGTGGAACCTTCAGCCGTTCGTCGGCGATCGCGGCCAGCCGTTCCGGCTGTTCCGCCACAACGAGGGGAACTTTTACACGGCGATCATCTACTCGCTGGAGAAGCTATCCCACGGGGAGGGCAAAGGCGCCGCCGCGCCGCCTGCAGAGAGGGAGGAGTTCATCCTGCCGGATCTCGGAGGCCCGGGGCCCGACAGCGGACGATGAACGAGCCTGACTCGACCAACCACGAGATCCTCACACTCGAGGAGGTGGCCCACTACCTTCGCCTCAAGCCCCAGACCATCTACAAATGGGCACAGGAACGGCGCATACCCGCGGTCAAGTTGGGCAAGGAATGGCGCTTCCGAAAGAGTATCCTCGACCGGTGGATGGACGGGCAGATGCTGAGCGACGATTCCGGATTCAGCCATCTGCGCGAGCCGGAAAAACCAGGAGAAGACCGATGAGGCGATGGGCGATTGGCTTGGCCGCATTACTCCAAGTGTCGTGCGCTGGTGTCGCATGGGCAGCGCACCGTGATCTGGCCGCCGAGGTCCGCAGCTCCGAGCGCGCGTTCGCCAAGACGATGGCGGATCGCGATCTCAAATCCTTCGGCACCTACATCGCCGAAGAGGGAGTGTTCTTCGGAACGGATGGTCCTCTCCGCGGACGCGAAGCAGTCGTGAAGCACTGGAAGCGATTCTTCGAGGGCAAGGTGGCGCCCTTCTCGTGGGAACCCGAGACAGTCGAGGTGCTCCCATCGGGGAAGCTCGCGCTGACCAGCGGGCCCGTGCGTGACGAGAATGGGCGCCTGTTCGGCACGTTCACCACCGTCTGGCGCCTGGAGAAGGCCGGCAAGTGGCGGGTTGTGTTCGACAAGGGGTGCCAGGTTTGCGAGGAGGAGGAGAAGAAGCCATGATCGTTTCTATGAAACGGGGCGTGGTCGAGTAGTTCATGCGGCAGCTCCTCTTCCTCCTTCTCCTCGGGGTCCTCTCGATGTCACCCAGCGCGGCCTACTCGGAGCTGCATTGGGGAATCGAGGCAGGCGCCAATCAGTCATCGCTCCAGCAGCGAACGATGAATCGCCCCGGCGAAGAACGAGACCCGCGCGTCTTGCCAGCCTTCGGAATTCTTCTCGAGTATCCGGTGGCCGAGAACTGGAGCTTGGGTCCGGCGATTCGATACGTCCAGCAAGGGACGAAGATGACCTGGCGGGACCAGACGTCCAGCGGTCGGGAGGAAGTGATCCAACACACGTTGGGGGGCGGCGTCGGAGCTCACCTCAAGCTCCCGTTCTCGCTGTTTCTCTCGGTGGATCCGGAGATCACTTATCTCCTTGGAGGGACGCTCAAGGGTACCCGGTCGGATTCTACTGCGACGCCTGTGTCCTTCGAGGACGACGTGGCCGCCGACTCCGATCGGTGGAACGTGACGATCAGGGCCGGCGCCGGAAAGGCGTGGAGATTGGGCGACGGCGTCGCCACGCTGAGCGTGCGCTATGTCGGCGGAATCAGTGAAATGACGCGAATTGTTCCCTCACACGTCGCGGGCCAACCCCCTGAGGTTTCCGAGTGGAAAACCAAGGGTCTGGAGCTGATGGCGGGATTCTTGTGGTGAACGGCCTCCGGCGGGGAGCAGCTACACCCTATTTCACTTCGACCAGGTAGCCGACCAGCCGCTTGATCGCGGCATTCTTCATCTCGAAGACATCGCAGAAAACGGCGTTGAGAAAACCGCCATCCCGTTTCTGGACCCGCACCGCCCCTTCAGCGACTACGACGTCGTTCTCTTCGACCATCCGTGCGACGGTCACGACCGGCCTGCCCACGAAAGCGGCGTTCTCGATTTCCTTGTCGAAGGCGTCCTTTCCGACGAGATGAAATCCGCCCGGCATCTCCCATACGACGTCTTCGGTCAGGCAGGACAAGATCTGCTCGTGGTCGGATTTGTTGAAGCCGTCCATGAACTTTTCGACGGTTTTCTTGTTCGCGGTCACTCTCTGCCTCCTGCCGTCTAACGGCCTAGCGGCCGTCTTTCACCACGATCGCCACAATCGCGGCGCCGTATTTATCCGCCTTGTGCGGACCGATTCCGTGGCAGAGCCGAAGCTCGTCGATCGTCCTCGGCTTCACGGTGGCGATGTCTTGGAGTGTTCGGTCGGCCGCGACTGCGAACGCGGGGATCGCTTCCGCTTGGCACTGAACGCGACGCCATTCGCGAAGCTTCTGGAAGAGACCCTCGTCCCATTCGGACCCTGCCTCGCCCCGCTGCCCGCGTGCACTACCCACAGCGCGAGGACGAACGCGGCGAGACTTCGCGCCGAGCGCCCCCTCGGTCTCTCTCTGCGGAAGCACCATGCGCGCCGGCCGCTTCCCCTCGAGCACGGCTCGCCCCGTGTCCGTCAACATGAGCAGCTTGTACTCCCCGCTCGTGAAGTCAACCCAACCGGCGGTCACGCAGCGCTGGAGCACTCGGCTCACCCAAGCCTCGCTCTCGCCGGCAAGTGCCCCGAATCCAGACCGCGTGTGCAGTCCGGCGCGCTCCAACCGCTCGTCTTTCTCGCCGCGCAGAAATTTCACCGTCGCCTTCATCCCCAGCCGCTCGTGCACCAGCGCCACCGCGCCGAGCACGGCCATGACCACGCGATCGCTCTCTTCGGATCCTGCGCCCTCGGCGCCGCCCGAAAGCTCCAGGCAGACGTCGCACCTCCCACATCCGTGAAGGGTCTCTGCCTCGTCCCCGAAGTAGCGGAGGATCGAGTCGTGGCGGCAGGATCCGCCTTCGCCCCATCGGATCAGGTCCAGAAACATGCTCCACTTGTGCTCGAAGAGCGCCGTGGTCGTGCCGGTCTCGCGGACGCTCCGCTCGAGCAGGGCGCGGCGGCGCGGGATGTCGGAGGTCCGAAGTAGGAGCAGTCCCGACGCATCCAGACCGTCGCGGCCCGCGCGTCCGACTTCCTGGTAGTAGGCTTCGATGGAGTCAGGAGGTGCGGTGTGGATGACGGCGCGGACGTCGGAGCGGTCGATCCCCATGCCAAAGGCGTTGGTGGCCGCCACCACCTGAAGCTCGCCGCGCATGAAGCGGTCTTGAACTTCGCTCCGGTGGTCGCCCTTCAGCCCCGCGTGGTACCAGCCGGATCGCCAGCCGTCCTTGCGGAGTCGCTTCGCCTGCTCCTCCGCGTCTTTGCGCGTCAGGCAGTAGATGATTGCGCCACCCACCGGCCGCGACGCCCCACCCACCGGCCCGCCCAGAGCCCCCCGCAGCGCCTCGTCCACCGCGCGATCCAATTCCCCCGAGCTTTCCACCGGCCGCGCCCGCAGCGCCAGATTCGGCCTAGCGAATCCGCGCACGATCTGCGGCGTGTCCGGGCCCGTTCCCAGCTGGCGCACGATGTCGTCGCGCACCACCGGAGTCGCGGTGGCCGTGCAAGCGAGCACCATGGCCCCGCGGACCGACCCCAGGAACTCCTGGATCTGCCGGTACTCGGGGCGAAAGTCGTGGCCCCACTGGCTGATGCAGTGCGCTTCGTCCACGGCCACCAGCGGGCACCCGAGCTTCTGGATCAAATCGCGGAATCCTGGAAACGGAAGGCGCTCCGGGGCGACGTAGACCAACCGATACTCCCCGCCGCGCAAACGTGCCAGCCGCTCCATCACCTCATAGTCCGGAAGCGTGGAGGCCAGATACGTCGCGGGGATCCCGCGCGCAGCAAGGGCCTCGCACTGGTCGTGCATGAGGGAGATCAGAGGGGAGATGACGAGGGTCGTCCCTGGGAGCATTGTCGCGGGGAGCTGATAGATCAGGCTCTTTCCGCCGCCGGTCGGCGCCACAAGCAAGAGGCGCCGGTGGCGGACCAACGCCTCCAGCGCCTCTAGCTGTCCCGGCCGGAACGAATCGAATCCGAACGCTCTGAGGCCGGCTTCGAAATCCAGGGTGGGTTCAGCGATCGGCGTCATGGTGTGACGCCGAATCTACCTCATCTACTGGACGCGGACCATCCGTCCTGTGTGAAGGTCGTCGCCGGCCTGCACGCGCCAGAAGTAGACGCCTGCCGGAGAGCGGCCTCCGCGCGTGTCGTTTCCGTCCCATTCGGCCACTTGCGGACCCGCGGGGCGCCACGCCAGCGGCATGCGCTTCACCAGGGCTCCGCTCGCGTCGAAGACCTCCACGGTCGCTCGACCCGGCTGCGCCATCTGGAAGCGGATCGAGGTCGCGCTGCGGAACGGGTTCGGAGAGCTGAACGCGCGCGGGGCTCCCGCGACGGGTCCACCGGTAGCCACTGCCGAGACCCCGCTCAGCCAGCCGATATCCACGAAAAGGTACTGCGTGAGGTCCACGCTCGACGTGAGGTCCGAGCTGATGAACGGCTCCATCAGGAGGTTCGGCGTCTCCGTCACGTCCCAGTGCGAGACGGACGAGCCGCCCTCGATCGGGGCGGGCGCGTACATGCGGGGACGGCCCTCGGCGTCGGTGCCGGCGAGGTGCGCGGGATCGGTGCCGAGCGTCGCCATGACGACGCCGCCTGCGGAGAGCTCGTCCTGGATGAGCACCCCGTCGTTCTGCGTGATGCTCACGACGGGAATCGTGACCGTGGGATCGCTGCCGGTCATCCCCGGGGCCGTGCCGGCCACGTTGTTGGCGATGATGACCGCCACCGCTCCGGCCGCCTGCGCCCGCGCCGCCTTCGCGGCGAACGTGCAGGTGCCGCGGTCGATCAGCGCGATCTTCCCCACGAGCTGGGCGGCGTTCACGAAAGCCTCGCACCCGTCCGTCGTCGGGAACACGGCGTCCTCCGCCTGCACCACCTGCACGGTCAGCGAAGGCTGCGGCATCGCTCCGCCGAAGTCCGCGGTGCCGAATTGCTTCTCGCCGGCGACGCCCGCCGGGGAATCGATGCGCACGATCGCGGCCGGTCCCAGGATCTGAGGGGCCGCGTTCTTCACGTACGTGCCGTTCCAGACGAGGTTGCCCGTATTCGTCGAGGAAGCCGCGCGCTGGCTGTTCGTCATCTGGTCCCATCGCAGTCCATAGGAGCGGTCGAAGAGATTCCGCGCGTAGACGTCCGGTCGGCCATTCAGGAACGCGCCCGTGGAGATGTTGGCGAAGGTCTGAAAGCCCAACCCGTGTCCCACCTCGTGCAAGACCACGGTAAGCAGGTCGACGTCCGTCCCCTTGGCGTGATCGTATCCGTAGTACCAGCTCGACGAGCCCAGGCAGACACCGTCGTCCACGCTGACGTTGAACTGCGCGGTGATGTCGTTCGTGGAGGGCGCCAGATCGGTCCCGGCCAGCTTGTTGGCGAGGGCGATCGGATAGTTCGTGTTCGCGAGCGGTGCGCCCGTGAAGTCGTTTGCCGTGGTGGCCGCGCCGGCGCTCCCGAGGACGCCGCTCGTGGCGTCGCAGGGAGTTAGCGGGTCGAACTTGGCCCCGACGCGGATGTTCACGTTGCTGATGAGGATGTTCCCCCAGATGGCGCATGCTTGGCGAAACACGTTCAGGCGCTGTTCGCCTCGCGTGGTGCCGGGGTTTCCGCCGACGGGGGTCGCGGGGGTCGCGTCATTGAAGCCCTCGCCGGCACCGTCGAGATTGATCAGGGTGAACGTGGCGGCCGAAGCGGGCGCGGAAGTCGAGAAGAGCAGGGCCGCGAGCGCGGCGGCAGCGAGTGAGCGGCGCATTTACCTCTCCTCCCGCGTGACCGGCGCCGGCGCCGAGAGAACCTTCTTCGCCGCTTCGAGGTCCGAGGCGCAGTCCGTCGCGATGTTGCCGTTCGCGTCGCGACGCGCGATGGAGTAGATCTGGAAGCGGCCGTCGAGATGCACCAGCTCTCCGCCGCCCGGCAGTCGCTCCGACGGCAGATACGCATCGGGCGCGATGGGCGCGTGGAGCGCGGCCGCGCGCGCGGCGGCGGCGGCCATCGCCTTCCGCTGCTCGGGCGACGGCATCACCGGCTTCCGCGTCTCGGGGTCGATGGCGATGAACAGACCGGGGCTCGCCGCCGGGAACGCAATCTCGGGGAGGATGGCCGCGATGGGCTCACTGCCTGGATCGCCGGGGATCCAATTGGGTCGCCACTGGAAATGCCATTTGGGGGTCGGCGAGCCGGCGCTTGCGACGCTGGGCAGGGCCAACGCGGCCACTGCCACCACTGCAAGAGGAAGGGTCAACCAGAGGCGTCGCAAGAGCAAGTCGCGTAGAACCATGCCACCTCCTCACGAAGCAGCACGGCTCGCCTCGGAGAGCGTTATGGGTGTTTTTGGGTGTGCTGCGAGAGACTGAGTGTACCTTAGACCCCAGGCGCAGGACACGGGTTCGTGAAAAAGATCGGCACTTTTCCGCGTGCCACCCCGTAATTCGCCTAAAATAATACCGAATAGCAATTTAAGCCGTTTCGTGGACCCCTACAGACCCCCCGCCAAGGACGTCCCGGCCGTGAGCGAGTCCACCATGACGACGAGCCGGTGGATTCGCCATTTCTGGTCGTCCCCCCGCTCGGCGATCAACTCGAAGCGGCCGACGTCGGTTTTGGGGGTGGCCGCGTCCAGGAAGTCCTCCTCGAAGGTGCCCCCCTGCGCGGCCAGCGTGCCGCTCACTTTCAGATCCTCGGGCACGATCCGGAGCTTCGTCAAATCCACGGCGGAGTAGAGCGTCACCAGGAAATGCGTGACCAGGGGACGGCCGACCACGGTGGGGGCGCCGGAATAGATGAGCGCGGCATCGGGATGGAACAGGGAGCTGAACAGAAGGCTGTCGCGCCGGTCGGCGGCGTCGGCGTATTCCGTCCAGAGCGTGTCCAGAACGGCTCGCACGCCGGCGGCCTCGACGGCCTCGTTCAGGTTGTGTTTGCCGCACGCCGGCAACGCGACGACGAGAACCAGCAGGAACAGAGCGACGAATCGCATCGTGATCTCCTTTAGTTCGGCTCGGAGCGCGCCGAGCCGACTGTATGGAACGCGGCCTCCACCATGTCCGCCTGGATCCCCACTGTATCTGTAATGTCGCGCGCATAGCCGCCCGCCAGAAATATTCCGAGCGGGATCCGCCGCGACGCGCACTCCCCGAATACGTAACGGTCCCTCGCGCGCAGGTCTTCGCGCGACAGGTTGAGCCGCCCCAGCTGGTCTTCCTGGAACGGATCGGCGCCTCCGACGTACGCCACGAAATCGGGACGATGCCGCTCGAGGATCCGCGGCACCCAGTGCTCCAGAGCCGCCAGATATGTTTTTCCGTTCGCGCCGGTCTCCAGCCCCACATCCTGGTCGCTCGGCGGCTTGATGGCCGGGTAGTTGGCCTCCTCGTGAATCGAGAACGTGAACACCGAGGGATCGTCGCGGAAGATCGCGGCCGTGCCGTTTCCCTGGTGCACGTCCACGTCGATCACCGCCGCGCGGCGGATCTTTCGAGCGGCTTGAAGCTCGCGGATCGCGATCGCGACGTCGTTGAAAACGCAGAACCCCTCGCCGTGGTCAGGGAACGCGTGGTGGAAGCCGCCGCCCAGATTGGCGCCCGCCCCGCGAGCCAGGGCCTCGCGCGCGGCCAAGATGCTCCCGCCGGCGCAGAGGAACGAGGCGTCCGCGAGCGCCTTCGAGTAGGGAAGCTCGAGGATGGCCTCCTCCAGCACCGACAGACGCCCGTGCACCAGCTTGTCCACGTACTCGCGGTCGTGCACGCGAACCACCTGCTCCACGGAGGCCGCCGCGGGCTCCAGCACTTCGTCGGCCCCCAACACGCCGCGCCGAATCAATTCGTCGCGGATCATCCGGAATTTTTGCATGGGGAAGACGTGGATTCCGATGTCGGCGTAGTAGGCGTCCGAATACACCACCGCGGGTGCCACGCCCCTATTCGAAAATGAACGGGGTCGGGTGTTGACCGGCCGCCAGCTTCGCGGCCAGGGCCTCGGACTCGTTCGCGATCGCGGACGCGCCGCTCGCGGGCGCGAGCGAACGGTAGAGGACAATCAACGCTCCCACCCAGAACGGAAAGGTCAAAGCGGTGACGAGGCTGGTCCAGAGAATCATGACGACCCGGAACGCGAATTCCACGCGCGGCACCGCGCCGCCGATCGCTCCGAAGAGCGCCGCCGGGATGGACGCGATCATCACCGCCACGAAGAGGACCACGAAGAACACGAAGAAGCGCCAGAAGACGCCCCAGAAATGCCCCGCGACCAGCCGCACGCTCACCGAGATGGAGCGCAAGGGGCCGTGGCCGTCCAGCACCACGGCCGGAACCGCGAAGACGAGGAACATGCCCGCGAGGAAGAGCCAGATCATGATGGGGCCGGCCGTCGCCATTCCGAGCAGAATCACCACACCTCGCGGCAGGTTCGGGAAGGGCGTGACCACGGCGAGCAGGAGTCCGGTGATCAGTGCCACCGGGATGAAGACGATTGCCAGCTGCATCAAGACCGAAAGCGCAAAGGGGACCAGGCGCTCCAGCACGTGCCGGATGGCGTCGACGAACGTGATCCGTCCGCCGCGAAGGAGAGAATCTTGAAGCGGCAGAAACGGCGTGTACACGCAGACCAGGAGCGGAAGGTACGCGGAAACCTTCATGAAGAGCTGCACGAGGATCGCCTGATTGTCGCGAAAGCCCAATGGGGACGTGACGCCGCCGGCCAGCACCAGATAAAGCGACGTGCCGAAATGATAGAACCAGAGGAAGACCAGGGCCGGGAGGGCCGCGGGAATGGACCTCATGCCCAGATCGTAGAGCGTCCGCAGATACGGCCCAACGCGCGGCAGCGGCCGGCGCGCGGCGTGGATCACCGTTTCGTCCGTAGCCATGGCGCCGGATTGTACTCCCGCGGCCCTGTTTTGTGTCACCGTGCCCATCGGGTCCTCGCGTTCCGGCGCTCCCCGCGATAAAATGAGGTCCCGAAGCACTTGGCCAACCGAGGTCCACGCATGCGCCCGATCCACGAACCGCCCACCGCGAATCCGACCCAGCTTTCGCTGGAGGACGTCCCCGAGGAGGCGCTCGCCGCCCCCGCGGCGCCCGCCCCCGACGCCGTGGAACTGCTCTCCCTGGACGACGAGCGGCGCGCGGCCGTCGAGCACGGCGACGGACCGCTCATGATCGTCGCCGGCGCGGGCACGGGCAAGACCACCGTCATCGCGCGGCGGTTCGCGCACCTCATCACGTCCGGTCGCGCACGCCCTTCCGAGATCCTCGCGCTCGCCTACAACGAAAAGGCCGCGGCCGAGATGCAGGAGCGCGTGGATCTCCTCGTGCCCTACGGCTACGCCGACGTCACCATCGCCACGTTCCACGCCTTCGGCGACGACGTGCTCGCGGCGCACGGCGTGGAGATCGGCTTGGCGCCGGGATTCACGGTTCTGGACAAGACGGCCCAGTCTCTCTTCCTCGCCGAGCGGATCGGAGAGCTGCCGCTGAAGCACTACGCGCCGCTCTCCAATCCGACGCGATACATCAGGGAGATCGGCGAGTTCGTGGGGCGCGCCAAGGACGTGCCGCTGTGGCCGGAGGATCTGCGCCGGCAGGCTCAGGCGTGGCTGGATTCCAAGGATGACGCGGTGCTCGACCAGGCCCGTCGCGACCTGGAGCTGGCCGATGTCTACGAGGCCTACAACCGGATGCTCTGGGAGGCGGGGTTCATCGACTTCGGCGACCAGCTCGCCATGACCCACCGGCTCTTCGAGACCAGTCCGGCCGCGTTGCGCCGGTTCCAGGACCGCTACCGCTACGTGCTGGTGGACGAGTTCCAGGACACGAACCCGGTCCAGTTCAAGGTGGTGCGCCGGCTGGTGGAGCGGCACCGGAATCTGGTCGTGGTCGGCGACGACGATCAGAGCATCTACGCGTTTCGCGGCGCGCATCTCCAGAACATCCTCGAGTTCGAGAAGCACTATCCGGAAGCCAAGCGGGTGGTGCTGAAGCGGAATTACCGGAGCACCCGCCAGATCCTGGGCGTGGCGCGGCGCCTGATCGCGTTCAACAAGGAGCGGCTCGAGCGGCGGGGGATCATCAAGGAGCTGATCACCGAGAAGGAAGGCCCCGCGCCGGAGTGCCGGGAGTTCGCCACCGCGGAGGAGGAAGCCGCGGCGGTCGCGGAGCACATTCGCCAGAGCATCGTCGAGGGGCGCCGCCAGCCGCGCGACTACGCAATCCTGGTGCGCACCAACCGGCACGCCGAGCCGTTCCTGCGCGCGCTGGACGAGCGCGGCGTCGACTACTGGTTCTCGGGGAGCCGCGGCCTCTTCCAGCGCCCCGAGGTGAAGCAGCTCATCGCCCTGCTCCAGTCGCTGCACCAGGGCTCACGCCCCGAGCACCTCTATCTCCTCGCGTCCGAGGGGTACGACGTGCCCGAGGACGACCTGACGAAGCTGATGCACCTGCTGCGCGATTACCCCGGGACGCTCCGCATGCTCTTCTCCCTGGCGGCGGCCGGCGCCGTGGACGCGGAGCTGTCGGAGGACGGGCTCGAGAAGATCAACCTGCTGCTCCGGGACCTGGAGCAGCTCGAGGCGTACGCGAGGGGACGGCGCACCGGCGAGGTGCTCTACAAGTATCTCGAGAAGCGCGGGACCCTCCGCGAGCTGGCGGCCTCGCGCTCCTTCGAGGACGAGGCGCGCGCGAGGAACCTGGTCAAATTCTTCCACATCATCCGCTCGTTCGAGAAAGTGGCGCTGGCGGATCGCGTGCCCCTGTTCCTGCGTCATCTCGAGGCCATCCAGGAGCACGGCGAGGATCCCGCCGTGGCCGACGTGGACGTCACGTCGAACGTCGTCCAGGTGCTGTCGATCCACCGGGCGAAGGGGCTCGAGTTTCCGGTCGTATTCCTCGTGCAGGCGGCCTCGAGCCGCTTTCCCACCATGTACCGGAGCCGCGCCCTCGAGCTTCCGGTGGACGCCTCGACCAATCCGTTCCTGGATCCGAGCGCCATGCACCGCGAGGAGGAGCGGCGCCTCTGCTACGTCGCGCTGACGCGCGCCCGGGAGGAGCTGATCACGACCTACGCGCGGAATTACGGAACGCCGCAGGAGCGCACGCGGAGCCAGTTCCTCTCGGAGGCGTTCGATCTGGGAAAGCCGATCCCCGCGAAGACGCGGCGGCGCGCCGTCGAGATGCTGGAGGAGCACCGCGAGCGCGAGGCGCCGGACGTCGATCGCCAGCCGGTCGAGCTGGACGGGCCCCTGCCGCTCTCGTTCCGGCGCGTGGACGACTACGATTCCTGCCCGCTCCGGTACCGGCTGCTTCACGTCATCGGCGTGGACTCGATCCTGCCGCCCGATCCGCGCATCAACTTCGGCCAGGCGATCCACCAGGCGGTGGCGTTCGCGTTGAGCC
>JANLXD010000560.1:0-6009 GCA_031364935.1 Candidatus Eiseniibacteriota bacterium | reverse complement strand
TCACCCCGCAGCTCCACCTGGACGAGGGGCGCGCGCCGCAGATCTACGCGACAGGAGTCAAGGAGGTGTGGCAGATGCCGGCGGGGCGCGTCCCGAAGGGGCGCGTGATGCACACGATGGGTGCGCCGCTCGACTCGCATACGTTCGGCGGCGGGTTCATCTACGGGATGGACCACGACCGCTGGGCGGTCGGGTTCGTCGTGGGGCTGGACTACCAAAACCCCACCACCGACCCGCACGGGCTCTTCCAGGAATACAAGCTCCACCCCATGGTCCGGCCGCTCCTGGACGGCGGCCACGTTCTCTCCTACGGCGCGAAGGCGATCGCCGAGGGCGGCTACTACTCCATGCCGCGCCTGTCGTGGGCGGGCGGGCTTTTAGCCGGCGAGACCGCGGCGCTCCTGAATTCCCAGCGGCTGAAGGGCGTGCACCTCGCGATGAAGTCCGGGATGCTCGCCGCCGAGACGGCGTTCGATGCGCTGGTCGCCGGAAGGTTCGACGCGGAATCGCTCGGCGCCTACGACCGGCGCGTCGCGGGCTCGTGGATCCGCGACGAGCTTTACCGCGTGCGGAACTTCCACCAGGGATTTGAGCGCGGCCTGTGGATGGGCATGGCCGACGCGGGTCTCCAGCTCGTCACGGGCGGGCTGGGATTTGGAAACCGGCCCCACTGGAAACCGGGCCACCTGCGCATGGAGAAGATGGCCGAGGCCGGCGTGCGGCCGATCCCGCTGGAGGAGACGCAGCGGCGCTACGACAACGCCCGCACGTTCACCAAGGTGAACGACGTCTTCTATTCAGGCACGAAGCACGACGAGGACCAGCCCTCACATCTCCTGGTGAGCGACCGGAATATCTGCGCGACGCGCTGCAAGGAGGAGTACGGGAATCCCTGCCAGCACTTCTGTCCCGCGGCGGTCTACGAGATGGAGCCGAATCCGGAGAACGGCGGCGTGAGGCTGAAGCTGAACCCCTCGAACTGCGTCCACTGCAAGACCTGCGACATCGCCGACCCCTACGGCATCATCACCTGGGTCCCGCCGGAAGGCGGCGGCGGCCCGAACTACCAGCATCTGTAGGTTGCGGCGCGGGGTGGGGCCCGTCAGTATCGCGGCACCGTGGGGTCCACCAGCTCAGACCAGGCTTCGATCCCGCCGATGATGCTCCTCACCTTGCGGAAGCCGGCCTCCCAGAGCACCAGGCAGGCGTCGATGCTCCGCTCGCCCACGTGGCAGTAGGCGACGATCTCCTTCGCGGGATCCAGCTCCGCCAGCCGCGGCGTCAGCTGCTCGAGCGGAATGTGGATGGCGCCCTCGAGATGCGCGCGCTCCCACTCCCAGTCGTCCCGGACGTCGAGGAGGATGATCTCGTCCTCGCCTCCCTCCATCATCTCCCGCACCAGCTCGGGCGAGATCTCGAATTCCTGGAAATGGTCCCGCATCCTGCTCCTTAGTCTTCGCGCGCGCGCCGGATTCTGCGTCCGAGGCACACGAAATAGATGATCCACACAAGGGCTGTGGCGATGTAGGCGACGATCGCGTAGGTCACGCGGATACCCTCCCCGGCGCTCCATGCCGCACGCGGGTGTCGCCGCGGTCCTCTTCCTTCGCCCACTCCAGGCGGAGCCGGCTCAAGAACGCGGCCGCGAAGAAGACGAACCACGCCGCCATCGAAACGAGCAGCGTCTCCCGCATCTCGCCGGTCATCGTGACGTTCCGGGGGTGAAGCGACCCGCGCCACCACTCGACCGACTTCCATACGATCGGCAGATTCGCGAACAGCACGATTCCCAAAATCGAGGAGACGGTCCGACGCGCGGAGGAGTGGAGCGACGCCCGGACCACGTGGTAACCCGCATAGAGAATCCAGAGGATGAGAAACGTGGTCAGCCGGGGCTCCCAGGTCCACCAGGTGTTCCAGGCCGAGCGGGCCCAGAGGGGTCCGGTGACCATGACCACAGTGGCGAAGGCCAGCCCCACCTCGCAGGCGGAGGCCGCCACGGCGTCCCAGACCCAGCTCCTGGTGGTGAGGTAGGCAATGCTCGCCGCGAAGGTGAGCCCGAACGCGACCAGGGTCACGATCGCGCTGGGGACGTGGACGTAGACGATCTTCTGGACGATACCCATCTGCGCCTCGACGGGAGCGCGCAGGATCATCCAGAGCGAGACCGCGAGCATGAGGAGCGCGGCCGCCCAGAGGGCGCGGCCCAATCCCGTCGTCCACCGCGGCAGGTCCACGCTCATTCACTTGCCTCCTGGATCAGCTCGTACAAGAACGCCGCCAACGCCAACGCCAGAATATCCGACACCACCATCACCTTGATCCAATCGCGGACCGCGTCGGCCGTCCCCACCGCCCAGAGGGCCTGGGTGACTTTGACGGCTCCGATCCACAGGGGAACCAAGGACGGAAACAGGAGCACGGAGAGGAGCAACTCGCGCGCTTTGAGCCCTCGCGCCATCGCGGCGAACAGCGTACCCCATGCAGCATATCCGATGACCCCCAGCGCGGCAACGCCGAGGACGCCGGGGAGAACTTTAAGATTCCCCACGTCGAAGAAAACCGAGGCGATCGGAAGAACCAATAGAAACACCCCGCCGAGGAGAATGACGTTCGCGATCGTCTTCCCCAGATAGACCGCGTACGGGTCCGCGCCGGTGAGGCGCAGGGCGTCTCCGCCCCCCGATTCGGACTCGAGGTCGAGCGAGCGCGTCAGTCCGAGCACCCCCGCGAAGAAGAGGGCCGCCCACAGGGTCGCGCTCGCCTCCTGGGCGGGGTTCCTGAAAATGGGCCCGAAGGCGACGCTGAGGATCAGGACGAGCGAGGCGCTGAAGAGAAACAGCGTCGCGACGAAACGCGCGTCGCGCGCGTGGAGCTGGAGATCCTTGAGGGCGACCGTGAGAAGCGTCATGGATGCTCCGTCCGCGGCGGCGTCACGCCGCCTCCACGCGGCCCTGGTCCACCACGCAGAGCCGGGTGCGGAGCGCGCCCAGGCGCTCGCGGTCGTGGGAGATGACCAGCGTGGCTGCCCCCCGCGCTTTCGACTCCTGGATCAGCGCGTTCACCCCGGCCGTTCCCTCGTCGTCCAGCCCGGCGTAGGGCTCGTCGAGCAGCAGAAGCCGCGGCGCTCCCAGGAACGCGCGGGCCACGGATACGCGCTGAACCATTCCCCGTGAGAAGCGCTCCATGGGCTTCCGGGCGAAGGGAGTCATCTGGAGCCGCTCGAGAAGCTCCGCGCCTCGCGACGCCGGGGCCGAAACGCCGGCCAGCCGCGCGAACAGCGTCAGATTCTCGAGGGGCGTCAGCCCGAGATAGAGAAGCGGGCGGTGGGATGCGAAGCCGATCGCGCGACGCGCGTCGCGGCGGCCGCCGCGGAGGGCACTGCCTTCGAAGCGGATTTCCCCGGTGTCGGGCTCGAGGAGCGTGGCGAGGATGCGGGCGAGGGTCGTCTTCCCCGCCCCGTTCTTCCCGGCGAGAAGCACGACCTCGCCGGCGTCCAGCGCGAGAGACGCGTCACGGAGGACCCACCGGGCTTCGAACCGCTTTCCGATGTTGGCGGCGCTTAGGATCAACGGCCGTGGGCTAGCGGGCTTTCGCGTGCGGGGCGTCGGACAGGATCACTTCCAGCCGCCGCTTCAGATTGCCGCGGATGAGCGCGTGGCTCTCCGGAGAGACGTCGCCGCGCTCCGCGCCCTGGTCGAGCGCCGCGATCAGGTAGAGATAGGTCTCCGCCAGGTCGTCTCCGTTTTTCGAGGGAGCGGCGGCCGCGCGAGACGGCGCCGTGGACTCGGCGGGGGCCGGGGACACACGCGCGGAGGCAGCGGGCGCAGCCTCAGCCTGCGCCGACGAGTGCTTCGCCCTCATCCCCTTCTTGCCTCGGCGCGCCGCGAACCAGAGCACGCCGGCGATCACGAACGGAGCGGCCATGAACGGATAGATCCTGGGATTGGAGAAGAAGCCCGCGCCTCCGATCCGGACCGACACCTCGCTCCCCACCGGCAGGTTCTGGCCGAAGTACATCGAGTATTTTTTCCCGCCCTGGTCGCGGATGCCGGCGCTCTTGAGCTGCTTCGACTCGACCTGGAGCGAGGGATCGTCGACCAGGACCGTCATCTGGCGCGTGGGGAAATAGAGGCGGTGCGAGAGGTCCATGCGCCCGGAGAGCGGCACCATGTAGGTGAAGGAGAGCGGCCGCTGCCCCGGAGGAATCGGTCGCAGCGACGTCAGCTCCCGGCCCTGGAGCCGCACGGAGGGCTCGTCCAGCCCCATGCCCGGCTTGAACTCCTTGACCGAGGACGGCAGCCCCACGCGCATTCCCGACGGCTGGGCGTGATTCACGCCGACGCCCAGGAACGCCGTATTCGCGTGGTTCTGGAAAATGAGGATCTCGGTGACGTGGAGCCCGTCGTCCTTCCGCTCCACGATCACGTGATGGTCCTGAACGCTGATCGCGTCGAAGTCCTTGGCCACGTCGAAGACGACCAGGTCCGGTGCCGCCCCGGTGCCCCCGTGCGTGGGGATCGGCCCCTCGGTGTAGAAGGCGTCCTCGTATTCGGTCGAGACGTAGTACTCCAGCCCTTGCCCTTCGGCGACGCCGTTGAAGCGGTAGGCCCCGGTCGCGTCGGTCTGCTGGGTGCTCCCCGGAAGCTCTGCGTCCCCGCGAATCACATGGAGGGAGACGGCGACTCCGGCTGCGGGCGCGCGATCGGCTCCCTTCCCCACGCGGCCGCTGATCGTGAGCGCCGCGGCGGGCGAGGCGAGAACGAGGGCGAGAACCGCGGCGACACCGAGAGCGACTCCCGCCGCCATCGAGTCTCGGAGCGCGGCCGGCCGCTTCAAGACCGCTTCACCCCGATGCCGGCCGGGCGGGAGCGCTTGTACTCCTCGATCATCCGCTCCACGCGATCGCCCCCCTCGATGACGGTGGGCTTGGGGCCGCGGATCGGGCCGCCCATCTTGTCCTCGTCGGCGAGCACCGTGAGCACTTCGTTCATCGTCTCTTCCCGCATGCGGGCGTGATCCTCGGGAGAGATCTTTCCGGAGTCCTTGTCGAAGTCGAGATCCAGGAGCTGGCTGTAGAGGCGGGTCTTCCGCTCGGCGATGATGCGGCGGAGCGAGGCGTCGGCGGCTTCGTGCTGCAGGCGCTGCCCCCGATGCAGGTAGAGCGGGGCCAGCACGAACAGCGCCACCGCGGCGGCCAGGCAGATCTGCGCGAGCAGGATCATCGGCGCGGCGCTTTCATTCGCGGAGCCCCTTCAGCTCCTCTTCCGCCCGCGCGCGGAGCGCCGCGAGCCTCGCGGCCGCGGGATCCATCCGCGACCCCGAGTCCGGGGAGCCCGGCGCCGAGGCGCCGCCATCCACCGCGAGCGCTTCCCGGCGCCGCGACCACTTGACCAGCACGTGGGAGGCAAACAGGAATCCCAGGACCGTCATGACGAAGGGGGCGATCCACACGACCAGGTTGAACCCTTGGGCCTTCGGCGCGCCCAGGATCACCTCGCCATACTGCGAGACCAGCGCGGCTTCGACCTGGTCCTTCGACTTCCCGCCGCCCACCTCGCGGTCGACGTAGGCCTTCATCGCCTTTCCCGTGTCGCAGGTGCAGCCCGTCAGGATCTCGCCGCAGGAGCAGGGGCAGATGATCCCGTCGGTGATCGCGCGCGCGGGGTCCTTCTTCGGAGCGGCCCAGGCTGGGGCGACGGCCGCAACACTCAATGCCACCACCAGCGCCAGATGCATCGCGCGCATCATCCGCCCATCTTCTCCTCGCGGCGGAGCCGCATCTTGTCGGTCAGCGCGATGATGGTGCCGAACACCATGACCACGCCGCCCATCCAGATGAGGCTGACCAGCGGATTGATGTAGGCCTGGATCGAGGCGCTTCCGTCCTCGTTCACGCCGCCCAGGATCATGTAGAGGTCCTCGGCCGGCGTCTGATGGAGCGCGATCTCGGTCATCGGCTGCTGCCCCTTGAAGTAGAGCGCCTTCGCGGGGTGCGCCTGCCCGAGC
>JANLXD010000557.1:0-6178 GCA_031364935.1 Candidatus Eiseniibacteriota bacterium | reverse complement strand
TCTGTGGCTCCTCGGTTGGGAGCTCTCCGGCCGGCCGGTGGCGGCCGCGGCCGGCGCGGTGCTCTACGCGCTCCACCCCACGCACCCCGAGAGCGTGGCGTTCATCTCCGGGCGGACCGACGTGCTGAGCGGGCTGTTCCTCTTCGCCTCCCTTTGGGCCGCGGCCCGCTTCGGACCGCGGATCCGAAACCCGTGGATGAAGCTCGCGCCCACTGCGCTCCTCTATGTCCCGAGCCTCTACGCGAAGGAGATCGCGCTCTTCGCGGCGCCGCTTCTTCCCGCGGCGCTCTGGGTGCGCGAGCGGGGCCTCCAGTCGAGGAATCTCCTGCGCGCCGCGGTGCCGGTGGTCGCGGCGGCGGTTCTGTATCTCGCCACGCGCATCGCCGTGCTCCAGTCGGCGCCGCTCCCCGCGACGGCTCCGGTCGAGGGGACGCTGCCGCAAATTCTAACGTCGGTCACCGTCGTGGCGCGCTACGTGCCGCTGTTTCTCCTGCCAACCGCGCTGTCCGCGCGGCACGAGATCGTGGAGACGCACCGGCCCGACCTGGTCTTCGCCGCCGGACTCCTGGTCCTGGCCGCGCTGGCCGCGGGGATCGTGGCCGCCGCGCGGCGCCGCTCTCCGTGGCTCCTCCCGCTCGGCCTCTACGCCGCGACGCTCCTCCCTCTCTGCTACGTGCGGCTCCTGTCGGGGGCGATCGTGGCGGAGCGCTTTTTGTTCATCCCGAGCGGCGCGCTCGCGCTCGCGGTGGCGCTGTTGCCGGGCTCGATTCCGGCGCGGCGGGAGGCGGCGAGAAAGCGCGTCGACCAGGTCTACTCTGGCGGCGCCGCGGGCGGCCGTATGCGGGACGCCGGTCCGATTTTTCTCCTCACCACGGGCGCCGTCGCGCTCGGCTTCCTGGTCCTGCTCCTCCCGCGCATCGCGCTCTGGAAGAGCGACGGGACGCTCTTTCTCTCGATGCTCCGCGACTCCCCCGAGTCGCCGAACGTCCACGCCATGCTCGGGGGCTACTTCTACGGAAAGCGCGATCTGCCGCGGGCGGCCCACCACTATCGGCGGGCGTTCAAGCTGCGTCCCCAGTCGACGGAGCTTCTCCTGAACCTGGGCGCCGCCGAGGACGAAATGGGTCAGAGCGATTCGGCGTTCACGCACATCCGGCTCTTGAACCGACTCGCGCCCACGTATGCGCCGGGGCTCTACGCGCTGGGGAATCTCTACGTGCGGATCGACCAGCCCGACTCGGCCGCGGCCGCGTACCGGGCGTCCCTCGAGCGCATGCCGCGGTTTCCGCAGGCCGAGAACAACCTGGGCGCGGTGCTCGAGCGGCAGGGGCATTTCGACGAAGCGCTCGAGCACTACCGCCGCGCGCTCGCGGTGGATCCCGCCTACAAGGAGGCGCGGAACAACCTCACGCGACTCACGGCGGAGCGGGCGGGGCGCCGGTGACGGCGCTCCACGATGCGCTCCGGGATCGGCGGATCACCGGCGTCGTTCCCCTGGCGCCCCGCTCGCTCGCGCTCGCGCTGGGTCCGTCCCCGCGCGCGTATCTCTGGGTGCACCTCGACCGGAAGGAAGCCGCGCTCGCCTTGGCCGGGGAGCTTCCGATCGCGGCCGACCCACGCGGCTCGCGCTTCGGCGGGCTGGAGACCTCGGTCCGCGGCCTGGTGGTCATCGAGGCCGAGCGCGAGGCGGACGGTCCGCTTCGCCTGACGCTCGCGCCGGAGCCCGGCGAGCCGGCGACCGCCGAGCTGGTCGTGGAGGGAGCGGGGCGGCGGGTCAACATGGTCCTCCGCTCGCGCCCGGAAGGGACGGTGCTCTGGGCGCTCCATCGCAACGAGACCGAGCCGTCGTCGCCGCCGCCGCCGGGCTTTCACCCGCCGCGCGTCTGGGTCGCCGAAAGCGAGGAGGAGCGCGCCGGACTCCGAGAAAGGATCGGCGACGCGTTTCGGGAGGAGTTCGACCGGGAGATCCGGCACTACCTCGATACCGCCGGGCGTTCGCTGACCCGGCGGATCGAGGCCTGGGAGGGGGAGCAAGTCAAGTCGCGCGAGCGGCTCGTGGACCGGCGAAGGGCCGAGGTGCTGCTCGCGCACTTGAACGACGTTCCGAGGGGGGCGAGCCGCGTAGGACTCCCCGATCCGTACGCGGACTCGCCGGGCTCCCGGATCGAGATCGAACTCGATCCTTCGCTTTCCCCTCACGAGAACGCGGCGCGGCTCTTTCGAGCCGCGAAGCGGGGCGAGCGCGGCGGAGAGCGGATCGAGTCCCGGCTGGTCGCCGCGCGCCGGACGCTGGCCCGGCTCGAAGTTCTAAAGGGCGACCTTGTGGACCGCCCGCCGAAGGAGTCGCTCGCGCTGCTCGAAGTCTTTTCCAAAGACGCCGGGATTCCGATAACAAGTGCACGGGGCAACCAACGGGAGATCCGTCTGGGTCGACAGACCACCGCGGTGCCCCGTGCGGGACGTCCCGTGCACCAACCGTCAGGGGCGCACCATCCGATCGGGCCAAGGACGTTTACCACTTCCGATGGATGGGTTGTCTGGGTGGGACGCAACAACACCCAGAACGACCAGATCACCCACCGCCTATCGAACCCCCACGACTATTGGTTCCACGTCGTGGGGGTGCCGGGTTCCCACGTGATCCTTCGCCTGCCGTCGCGGAACGCGATACCCAAGCACCGGACCCTCGAGGAGGCCGCCTCCATCGCGGCCTACTTCAGCAAGGCTCGGAAGCTGACGCGGGTTCCCGTGATATACACCCAGCGAAAATTCGTGTCCAAACCGCGCCGCGGCAAGCCGGGCCTGGCTCTGCCCACGCGGGAACGGGAGATCATGGTCCGTCCCAAATTACCCGAGAGCGATTCCGGCACGAATGGAGGACGCGAGGTGTCGAGCTAGATGCGGAGCATGTGGACGGGGGGGACCCGTACCGATTGGAAAAAAAACCAGGGCCGCGGACGGAAGGGGCACCCAGATAGTGTCAGCTAGCTAGGAGCCTTTATGTCCATGTGGACTCGGAGAAAATGGGTTTGCCCTGGCTTTGGCAATCTCCTGAGAGCTCCCCATCCTCCGCGACCCGTATTCACGACGTCAGTTGTCGGGTTTTTCTTCGATTTCTGCCTCGACCCGACACCGTAGTAAAAAGCATCACGCGTGCCCCGTGACCGGGTGGGTGGTCCTTTTCGACCTCGATTTCGAAGAGCTTTTACTGCTTGTGCTTACGGTACGATCGAGGCGACTTGGCGCGGGTGTGGGTCGAGGGTCCCAGGGGCCAGTGTGACATGGATGTCACGCTTTGACACCTCGACGCGATAGCGAAGCTGATGCGGGACAACAGGGTCCAGCGATGTCACGGGTGGGACCCGAATGAGACCTGGATGTCTCACTTCGGGGAGACGTCAGTAGATCTGCTTGAGGAGTCGGATCAGGTGGCGGCGGGTAATCCCCAGCTCCAGCGCGGCCCGGCTCCGGTTGCCACCATTCCTAGAGAGCGCGGCCAGGATCTCTTCACGCTTCAGGAGGTCCACCTTGTTCTTGAGCCCGCGCGTCGAGTGCGCGTCAGCGGTAGGTGCGCCGCCCGGATGGAGCAGCTTCACCAGCATCCCGCGGTCCACCAGCTCTTGACGCCCGGCGCAGAGGAAGATCGACTCGATCTTGTGCTTCAGCTCCCGGATATTCCCCAGCCACGGCAGCGAGATCAGGTACTCGAGCGCGTCCTCGGAGAGCACGACCTGCCGCCCTTCCCGCACCGCCAGCTCGTCGAGGAACGAGCGGATCAGTAGCGCTATGTCCTCCCGCCTCTCCCGGAGCGGAGGCAGCGAGAGGACGACCTGTCCCAGACGATAGTAGAGGTCGGCGCGGAACCATCCCGCCTTGACCGCCGCGTCCAGATCCTTGTTGGTCGCCGAGATGATCCGCACGTTGAGCCGCCGCGAGCGGACTTCGCCCAGCCGGCGATAGGTGCCGTCGTCCAGCACCTGGAGCAGCTTCACCTGAGTCCGTTCGGTCAGCTCGCCGATCTCGTTCAGGAAGATGGTCCCGCCGTCGGCCTCCTCGAAGATGCCTCGCTTGGTGACCGCCGCGCCCGTGAAGGCGCCGCGCACGTAGCCGAACAGCTCGCTCTCGACCAGGTCGCCCGGGAGGCTGGTGCAGTTCACTTCCACGAACGGACGCCCGCGCTCGATCTCGAAGGAGCGGAACATGTAGGCGAAGAGGTTCTTCCCTGCGCCGGTCTCACCCTGGAGAAGCACCCGGGCCGGCGTGGAAAGAAGCTCGGCGGCTTTGCGAACCAGCTCGAGCATCCGCGCGTTCTGCGTCACCACGCCGTGCGTGCGCGCGACATCCTGCGCGTGCGAGGCGCCGGAGGGAACGTCGCGGCGCGAGGCGCGAGGCGTGGTCAGCCACGCCGGCGCGTTCAGCTCGCGGAGCAGCGCCTCGCAGGCGCGCAGCGAGTCGTCGACGCCGAGCTGCTCGAAGAGGTACATCGCCTTGAACGCGTAGTTCTGGGCTTCGCGAATCCGCTCGGCGTCGGCGCCGGCGCTGGACGGGGCGCGCCGCGCCTGGTCCAGGTACGCGCGGGCCAGCTCGAAGCGCTCGTGGATCCCTTCCAGGATCCGAATCGATTCCCGGGCTTCCGCGACGGCCTCGGCCGGATGGCCCGCCTGGGTCTGGACGGCCGCGAGCACGCGCCGCGCGGCCCCCTCCTCCAGGAGGTCTTTCAGCTTCGAGGCCCGGTCGCGCGCATCCTCGGCCGTGCGCAGCGCCTCGGCGGTATCGCCGCGCGCCGCCAACACCTCCGCGCGCCGGCGCTGCAGCTCGTGGACCATGTCCCCTTCGGGCGCGATCTCCCGCGCCATGAGGAGCGCCTGGTCGTAGAGGCGCAGCGCCTCGTCGGACTCGCCCATCTCCTGCTTCAGCTCGCCGTTCGCGAAGAGGCAGAGAATCTGCTCGCGCGAAGCGCCGAGCCGCGTCGTGATCTGCGCGGCGGCTTCGATATGCGCCGCGGCGGCGGCGAAGTCGTGCCGGAAGGTGTCGATGGTGGCCAGGCCGATCCGCGTGCGCGCCACGCCCGACTCGCGTCCGATCTGGACGTAGGAGGTGAGCGCGCGGTCGAAGTGGGCTCGCGCCTCGTCCCACGAGCCGGCCTTCAGGTAGACGATGCCGAGGTTGGCGCAGGAGACGGCGATGTAGGCGAAGTTGCCGAGGCGGGTCGCGAGCTCCATGGAGCGGAGCAGATGCCAGCTCGCCTGCCGCCAATCGGAGAGATGCCGGTAGAGGATGCCCAGGTTGTTGTGGGCCCGGAGCACGCCCTCTTCGTCGTTCAGGTCCCAGCGGAAGAGGTGGAGGGCGGCTTCGTAGAATTCCTTGGCCTGGTCCAGATCGCCCAGCCGGAAATGGATCCGGCCGAAACAGTTGTACGAGTGCGCCAGCGGCGCGAGGAGACTGCGCTCCTTGAAGTAGCCGTGCGCCTGCTCGCACGCGCGGAGGGCTTCTTCGTACTGGGAACGCTCGATCAGGGCGCGCGCGCTCTGGAGGGCGATCCGGG
This sequence comes from Candidatus Eiseniibacteriota bacterium, assembly GCA_031364935.1. Lineage (GTDB taxonomy): Bacteria > Eisenbacteria > RBG-16-71-46 > SZUA-252 > SZUA-252 > DASQJL01. The sequence goes on along the minus strand of JANLXD010000557.1, from coordinate 633 downwards.
CGACCAGCTCGGGATCGCCTGGACTCGGCGAAGCGGCGATGCGAGCGCGGGCGCGGGCCAGATACTCGAGAGCGGCGGGCGAATCCCCTTTCTCGATCAGGGTCTGCGCCGCCTTCATCTCGAGCGTCGCGATGCGCGAGGCGTCGAGGCCCAGTCTCTCGGCGGAGTGGATGCACTCTTCCAGGTTCTGGAGCGCCGGAAGGTAGCTGTCGGCGCGGAGGAAAATCTCGGCCAGATCCTCGAGCGACTGGAGATGCCGCTCGGGATCGTGCGTGAGGCGCGCGTTCGAAACCGCCTCTTCCCTCTCGCGAATGAGCTCAGCCGTGGTCCTGTCCACGTCTCGCCTCTGCGTGGGTCCGTGCGTCCGGTGACTAGATCCGGTGCGCGAAGATCCGGAATACGCGGTAGTAAATCTCCCAACGTTCGAGAGCCGTGAACTTCGTCACCGGGCGATGCGTGACGCCGACCTGCACCGTGCCCAGACCGATTCGCATCGCCTTCTTCGGCGGCGGAGGCGGCACCGGAGGCGGATTGAGGGTCTCGTCAGGAGAACCCCCCGCCCACGCGACGGATGGTGCGAGCGCGCTCCCCAGGGTCCGATGGCTTCGGAGCGAAGGGAGCGAGATCAGCGCG
>JANLXD010000527.1:0-1522 GCA_031364935.1 Candidatus Eiseniibacteriota bacterium | reverse complement strand
GATCTCGATACCATGCTCACCACAGCCCACCGAATCGCCCAGGTGTTACGCAAAGTTCCGGGATCCACGGATCTCAAGGTCGAGCAGGTGACCGGCCTTCCGACTCTCTCGATCGAGATCGATCGTGCGGCGGCGGCCCGTTATGGCCTCAATCTCTCCGATGTCCAGGAGGTAGTGCGAACCGCGCTGAGCGGGACGCAGGCAGGCGAACTCTTCGAAGGAGATCGCCGCTTTCCGATCGTGGTACGTCTGCCCGAGGAATCCCGAAGGGATCTCCCGGCGCTCGAGCTGCTGCCCATTCCCGTCATGGGTGGTCGACACGAGGGGGCAGCCGGATCCGCGGTCGAGCGCGTCGAATTCGTACCGCTCAGCTCCGTGGCGCACATCCGTCTCGTGGAGGGACCCAACCAGGTCAGCCGCGAGAACGGCAAGCGCCGGGTCGTGGTTCAAACGAACGTTCGCGGCCGTGATCTGGCCTCATTCGTCAGTGAGGCGCGGCGTGAAATCGACGCATCCGTTCGGATTCCGGCCGGCTACTGGCTCGGATGGGGGGGGCAGTTCGAGAACCTCGTGGCCGCGCGTACTCGTCTGGCCATCGTGGTGCCGCTCGCATTGGCATTGATCCTGGCCCTGCTCATCCTCGCCTTCGGTTCTTTCAGGGACGCTCTGGTCGTGTTCAGCGGCGTGCCTCTGGCGCTGACCGGTGGGATTTTGGCGCTGGCGGGACGCGGGATGCCCTTGTCGATCACGGCGGGGATCGGCTTCATCGCCCTCTCCGGCGTTGCGGTACTGAACGGTATTGTGCTCCTCTCCGTCGTCCGACAACGGCTCGCGGACGGAGTCGACGTGGAACTGGCGCTGATCGACGGGTGCGCGCGCCGGCTAAGGCCGATTCTCATGACGGCGCTGGTTGCGGCCCTCGGTTTCGTGCCGATGGCCCTGGCCACCGGCACCGGGGCCGAGGTCCAGAGGCCACTCGCTACGGTTGTTATTGGCGGAATCGTTTCATCTACGTTGCTGACCCTGGTTGTCCTCCCGGCGCTCTATAAGGCAGCCCATCGGCGAAAAGCTACTTCAGCAGCTTCGACAGCCGGCGGTCTTTGAGCGGAGTGCCCGCGGTCTGGCAGCCGGGGCAGTAGAACGTCTCGCGATTGGCGTAGGATACCCGCGCGATAACGCTTCCGCAGCGCGGGCAGACGGAGCCCGCGTGGTCGTGCACGGCGTAGTGCTCGCGCGGCTCTTTCTGCGGCAAGGCGCCCGCCACTTCCTCGCGGAGCAGCTCGGTCTGGCGGCGCAGCACCGATCCCACCGCGGCGTAGAGCCGGCGCGCCCCTTCGTCGTCCACCTGCCCTGTAAGCCGTAATGGGGAGAGCCGCGCCTCGTAGAGGATCTCGTCGGAGAGCCCGTTTCCGATCCCCGATATCGCGCGCTGGTCGGTGAGGAACGTCTTGAGCTGGCGCGACTCGGCGCGGAGCGCGGACAAGAACCTCTCTTCGGAAAGCTCGCCGCGGGTCGGGTCGGG
>JANLXD010000526.1:0-1771 GCA_031364935.1 Candidatus Eiseniibacteriota bacterium | reverse complement strand
GCCTGGTGGCGCGTACCCCCGCAATCCGTTCTCGGGTGCGGCGGACGCTTGGGTGTGGGGCGCGAATCCGGCGGCGTCGGGCATCATCGGCGCCAACCCGGCCACGACCACCACGTACACCATCAAGGGCTATGGCAAGTCGGCGCTTCTGACGCTGACGCTGAGCAACGGCTAACCATCGGTTGAACATGGGGCGGCAGATTCGGGTCCATCCGGTCTGCCGCCCTTCTTCTTTGAGGGGGTAACGCGGGGTGGAGCGGTCCCGTCGGACCCGCGGCGGCATGGCATCGATCTTGCCGTTTTCGCTCTGCCGCCGCACGGCGGCGCACGGGGGAATCCAGACAAGATGAAGCGGACGCACGAGACGGTCGAAGAGCGCGGCGCGGTCCGGCCCGGGCCACGGGCCGTGCTTCGCGCGGTGGAGGAGCCCGAGCTCCTCGTGCTCGAGCGCCTCTCCAAGGTCTACCGGGATCCGATGACCCTCCGCCCGTTCACCGCGGTCGGCGGCGTGTCCTTGGCCCTCGAACGGGGCGAGATCTTCGGCCTCCTGGGCCCGAACGGCGCCGGAAAGACCACCACCATCAAGATGATCCTGGGACTCGCGCGCCCCACCTCCGGAACGGTGCGTCTCGAGGGAAGGGATCCGCGTGATTTCGCGGCGCGGCGGCGCCTGGGATACCTGCCGGAGAGTCCTTGCTTCTACGACCACCTGACCGCCTCCGAGTACCTGGAGCTCGTAGGGGCGCTCTTCGGAATGGACGCGAGGGAGTGCCGGAGTCGCGCGGACGGCCTTCTGGAGCGGATGGGCCTTGCCGCGCACGCGAGGAAGGCCCTGCGCAAATTCTCGAAGGGGATGACGCAGCGCCTCGGCCTGGCCCAGGCCCTCCTGAACCGGCCGAGCCTTCTCGTGCTCGACGAACCGATGTCGGGGCTCGATCCCATCGGACGCGCCGAGGTGAAGCAGCTCCTGCGCGAGGAGAAAAACCGCGGCGCCACGGTCCTCCTCTCGAGTCACGTTCTGGCCGAGACGGAGACGCTCTGCGATCGGGTCGGCATCATGAACGCGGGCCGCCTCGTCGAGCTGGGCTCGGTGCCGGGACTCCTGGCGTCCGGGGTGCGGGAATGGGAAATCTCGGTGGACCATCTGTCGACGCGCCTCGCGGAGTCCCTCCGCGCGGGCGGCCACGCGACCCAGCGCATTGCCTCCCGGTGGGTGGTGCGCGTGGCCGACGGTCCGGCGCTCCAGGAGACCCTGCGAGCCATGCTCGCCGAGTCCGCGTTCGTGCACGCGGTGGAGCCGCGGCGCCGCACGCTGGAAGAGCACTTCGTGGCCGCGGTCGCCCGCCCGGAGGTTCGATGACCCGCGTCGGCGCGATCGCCTACAACACCGTCCGCGAGGTGGCGCGCGAGCGCGTGGCGCTGATCCTGGCGCTCTTCGGCGCGGGGCTCGTCGGGGTGTCGCTGGTCCTGTCGCCGCTCGCGCTGGGCGAGGGGAAGAAGGTCGTGACCGACTTCGGCCTGGCCGGCGCGTCGGGGCTCGCTACCCTGCTCACGATCGTGCTCGGGTCGAGCCTCCTCTACAAGGAGCTCGACCGGAAGACGATCTACGCGGTCATGGCCAAGCCCATCCGGCGCTCGGAATTCCTGCTCGGGAAGTTCGCCGGCCTCTGGACGAGCGCCGCGGCGCTCCTCGCCGCGATGGTGGCGATCACGCTGACCCTCCTCGGGGTGACGTCGCGCGGCGTGCCCTGGGAAGTGTGCGGCGCGCTCC
>JANLXD010000507.1:0-3507 GCA_031364935.1 Candidatus Eiseniibacteriota bacterium | reverse complement strand
GCCGACCCGGCCCAGCGCCGGCACTTCCAGGCGGATGCCCAGTCCCACGGATTTGCGCAGGTCCCCGAGGTCCAGGTCGCGGGTGGAGTTCCACGCGTTCCCCGCCTCGAAGAAGAGGAGCCCATGGAGCGGATCCGCGATCGGAAACTGGAGCTCGCTCGTGAGGATCAGCATCGAGCGGCCGCCGGGATAGCGGTCCAGCACCCGTCCCGACGCGTCGCGCGTGATGTTGGCCCTCGGGACTACATAATAGTCTGGATACCCCCGTAGGTAGTCGGACGTCGTGCCCCCCAGGCGGAAGCGCTCGTAGTCCGGAACCGTGGCCCCCGCCAGGAACCCGGCCTTCCCCCGGAGCATCAGCGCCAGCGGCCCCCGGAGCTTCGTGTAGTTGCGAAGCTCCATCGTCTCCTTGGTGAAGTGCTCGACCCCCCCGAAGAACCCCCCCGCGATCTCGCTGGACCAGCTGAGCCGCGATCCCCGCGTGGGATAGAAGGGGTTGTCGGTGCTGTTTCGCGTGAAGGTGACAGTCACGCTGCTGACCCGCCGGGGCCACTTGGTGGAGCGCAGCTCGGCCAGGTTCGAAGGCTCCCCCGCGCTCACGGGCCGGATGTTCGACAGGGTGACATCGCGCAGATCGTACGCGACCACGCCCCGCGTGTAGTCCGGCCACGGCAGCGGCCGCCCCAGCCGGACGCCCCCGCCCACGTCCCTCCGGTCGTAGAAATCCAGGTTCCTCTGGGTGTTGAAAATGTCGGCGCCCAGGGTCATCGGGGTGTCCCGGAACCACGGCTCGGTGAAGGAAAGCTCGACGTTGCTTCGCTTTCCGCCCCGCTCGAGGCGAATGGCGATGCTCTGCCCGTTTCCGAACAGGTTGTTGTGTCCCAATTCGACGAAGCCGGTGACCCCCGACTGGCTGGAGTACCCCGCCCCGGCGCTCGCCGTTCCCGTCTGTTTCTCCTGCACCTTGAGGGTCAGCCGGATGTCCGCGCTGTCCCCGGTGGGCTCGTAGTCCACGTTCACGTCCTGGAAGTAGCCCAGGCCGAAGATGTCGCGCTGGGTGCGGATCAGCGCGGAGCGCCGGAACACGTCCCCGGGCCGCACGCTCGCCTCGCGTCGGATCACGTTCTCCTTGGTCCGCGTGTTTCCGACGACGCGGAGGTCCGCGACTCGCGAGCGGGCGCCCTCCTGCACCTGGAACTCCACGTCCACGATCGAGTCGCGGTCGGAGAACTTGGGCTCGATGGAGAGGAAGAGATACCCCTGCTCCTGGTAGAGCGAGTAGGCCAGCTCGAGCGTTTTCTGGATCTGGCTTTCGTTGTACGGCGTGCCGGGGCGCACCGTCGTCGACAACATCAGGGGCTCGGTGGGGACCGCGGTGTTCCCGGACCACGCGACGCGTCCGAACCGGTAGCGCGGGCCCTCGCGCACGTAGACGTGCAGGGTCACGCCCGTGCCGTCCGACGTCTCCGCCGTGCGGATGGAATCCACTTCCGCGTCCCGGAAGCCGCGGCTCCGCATGTAGAGGCGGAGCTTGGTCTCGTCTTCCTCGATCTGGGACGGCTTGAACGTGCCGCTCTTGAGGAACCCCGGCGTCCGGCTCTTCATGGACTTCCGTAGCCCCTCGGGCGACAGGTCGCCCGCGCCGTGGATCTGGATGCCCCGGACCTTGAGCTTCGGCCCTTCGTCGACGTGGAAGGTCACGGCAACCGCGCCCACCCCGGCGGGGCGCGTGATCGGCGTCACCCGCGCGCGCGAGTAGCCCTGCTCGGCATAGGCATCCTGAATCTTCCGCGCGTCGAGATCGAGCGTGCCCAGATCCACGAGCTGCCCGGCCGCCACCGTGATCTTCTCCTTGAGGGTCTTCTCCTCGATCTTCTTCGTGCCGCTGAACTGGACCGACTGGACGCGCGAGCGCTCCTTCACCGCCACGTTCAGGTTGACGCCCTCGGGCGTCGGCGTGTCCTGGACGTCGACGTCGGTGAAGAGCCCCAGGGCGAAGAGGCGGCGCACGCCCGCGCGCACGCCGGTGGGGTCGTAGGGGTCGCCGGCCTTCAGGGCGAACGTGCGCAGGATGACGGTGGAATCAACGTTGGAGAATCCGCTGGCGCGCACCGAGCGGATCACGGAAGGACCTGTGGCTCGGGGCGTGGAGGGCGCGGGGGAATTCCGACTTGGGACGACCCCGGGCGCGGCGGCGCTGTCGCCGAAAGTCGACGCGCGCTGCGCCTGGGCCGGCGCCGGGGCGAAAAGGAGCGCGCCCGCGACGACGATGAGCGCCGCGAGCGCCGACCGCTTAAACATCAAGAACCAAGGACATCAAGACGCAAAGGCCAGTTCGTCCGCACTGCGGGAGATGACGATGTCGCTTCCCTCCTTCAGCTGGCCGCGCAGGACGTGCTCCGAGAGGGGATCTTCGATGAGCTTCTGGATCGCGCGCTTCAGCGGCCGCGCCCCCAGCGAGGCGTCGAATCCCTTTTCGATGAGGAGCTCGACGACCGACGGCTCGAACGTGACCTTCACCCCGTTCTGCCGCAGACGGTCGGAGACCTGCTGGAGCAGGATCGTGGTGATCTGCCCCATCTGGGGCCGCGTGAGCGGGTGGAACACGATGGCCTCGTCGATCCGGTTCAAAAACTCCGGATTGAAGCTCTTCTTCAGCTCGTCGAGGATCGTCCGCTTCATGTTTTCGTACGTGGAGTCGTCGGTGCGCTCCTGGAAGCCCAGCGCGCGCTGGCCCTTGATCTGCCGGGCGCCCAGGTTCGACGTCATGATCAGCACCGTGTTCTTGAAGTCCACGCGGCGGCGAAGGCTGTCGGTGAGCTGCCCGTCGTCCAGCACTTGCAGCAGGATGTTGAACACGTCGGGGTGGGCCTTCTCGATCTCGTCGAGGAGCACCACCGAGTAGGGTTTCCGGCGCACTTTCTCGGTGAGCTGCCCACCCTCTTCGTGTCCCACGTACCCCGGCGGCGCGCCGATCAGGCGCGAGACCGAGAACTTTTCCATGTATTCCGACATGTCGATGCGGATGAGCGCGTCGGGATCGTCGAAGAGGAAGCGCGCGAGCACGCGGGCCAGCTCGGTCTTTCCCACGCCGGTCGGCCCGAGGAAGATGAACGAGCCGATCGGGCGGCGCGGATCGCGCAGCCCGGCGCGGTTCCGGCGAATGGCGCGGGAGACCGCGCCTACCGCCTCGTCCTGGCCCACGATCGCCTTCCGGATCTCCTCCTCCATCCGGAGGAGCTTCTCCGACTCCTTCTCCTCGATGCGGGAGATGGGGATGCCGGTCATGCGCGAGATCACCTGCGCGATGAGGTCGGCGTCCACCTTCACCTCGGTCTCGTGCTTGATCTCGTTCCAGTTCTTCTTGTGCTCGCGGAGCTTCGCCCGAAGCTCCTTCTCCTTGTCGCGGAAGCGCGCGGCCTTCTCGAACTCCTGCTGCTGGATGGCCGCCTCCTTCTCCTTGGCAACCTCCTCCACCGACTTCTCCAGGTCGCGCACCTCGGAGGG
>JANLXD010000491.1:0-3387 GCA_031364935.1 Candidatus Eiseniibacteriota bacterium | reverse complement strand
CCGGCCGATGCGCCGGGCCCCATGCGTTTCTCTCGCTACCGCACCAGCTGCATGCGGGTGGTCCGAACCTGGTCTCCGACGATGAGCCTCGCGACGTAGACCCCGGGCGCTACCGCCTGACCCGTTTCGTCACGGCCGTCCCAGGTCACGAAGTTTTCACCCGCCGCCCGCGACCCGCGCACGAGTTCCCGTACCCGCCGCCCGTCCACCGAGAACACATCGAGCTGTGCCGAGCCCGACCGGGTCAGGGTGAAGCGCAACACGGTGGCCGCGCGGAACGGATTGGGCATCGCTGGCGCGAGCGTCACCCGAGTGTATGCGGCGCTCGGCACGTCGGCCGGGACGGGCACGGTCTGCACTTGCGTCACGCAGGTGTCCGACACGTTTCCGGCGCGATCCACGGCCACGAGCTTGTACCACCCGCGGCTCGCGTCCGGCGGGATGTCCAGGAAGACATCCCGGGTGGAGTTCCCCGGCTCCTCGTCAATGCAGGTCTCACGCACAAGGTTGGCCGGCGAGGGCAGGAAGGTCGCCGAAGTGCCGTTGTACAGCCGCCAGCGCTGGATTCGCTCGGGAAAACCGAGCACATCGGAGAACCCTTCGTTCCACGACACTTGGATGGCCCGTTCGCCGGGCTGGTTGTCGTGACCGGGCAACGTCCTCTTGATGGCCGTGAAGTCGCACAACTGCTTCGGTCGGACGTTGTCGATGTGGTACTCGAGCCGCGTGCCGCCCACGACCACTTCGTTGCTGCACAGCATCGTCAGCGGAACGATCGCAAAGTCACCATGCACCGCATGAACGTCGCGCACGTACACGCGGATCGTCGCGCACTGGCCCGGGCCCAGGAACACGATGGAATCGCTGAGCGCGACGGTCCAATCGGCCGGAATGACCGCGTCGTTGTAGAACGGCGGGTGGCCGATGCGAATACGCATGGAGCATGAGCTCTGACGGTTCGGATTGCATACGCGTACGAGACTGGTGTCCTCGTACACCGTCGCCAGCACGCTCGTCGCCGCAAACCCCGGAGAACCGGGCGTGGGCGGCACCTCGTCGCCCGCCTTGGCGTACAACGCCTGGATGTTGATCTGGGCGACATTGTCGTCGCTCGGCGCAAACTCCGAGGACTGCCCATCGGATGCATGCGTCGCGATCACGCCAACGCAGTAGTGGTCGATGCTGGGTGGCGGCACCGGAATGTTCCAGACCACGCCCGCCGGCTCCGAGCTCGAAGCCGCGATCTGCGGGATGCTCGTGTTGGCGATCAGTGTGCCGGTGGAGGGGAACAGCAGGCCAAGCGTCGGATCGGCGTAGTAGAAACCGACATTCACGTTCGAGGCGATCGTCGTGCCGACATTGCGCACGCGCGCGTACAGCTGGTTCGCGAGCCCCGGCGCCGGCGGATCGATGATGCCGTCGCCGTTGTTGTCGATGTACACCTCGGGGCTCTCCCACCACACCGGACAGTTGGAAGGTTCGGTGCACACATCGCCACCGCAGTCGCGCATGCAGATGTTGATCAGGCCCTGATCGATCCCCACCGCGAGGGTGGCCCTCATCGTGCGGCTGGCGCATTCGACGATGTTCGTGATGGACACGGTCGTTGCGGTGCCGGCGTAGGAGACACTGCTGGGGTTCGACGCCGGCGTAAACGAGTCGCCGTCACAGAACGGGTCGGTGGCGTCGCCACGGTTCGCGTTCGTGTCGAGATTGTCGGCGTTGAGGGCGTGATTCACGCCGGTTTGGTCCGAACACTCCAGGTCCAGCCTCTTGTGGCATTCGTCGTTGTTGGGATACCCCATTCCTGGGCTCACGGTCTCGTCCACGTGCCAGACGAGAAGGCCGGGCGCGTGTAACTGATCATCAAAGCCATCCGGCGTTCGGTGCTCGACCAGGAAGTATTGAGTGCCGGGCGTGCCCGCGGTCCACATCTTGAAGGCCGTCGGGGTCAGGCTCGAAGACGAGATCGGCCAGTTGTTGAGATTCGCGGTCACCGTGGTCGGAAGGATCCACCCCAGCTGCGCCTTTGCCCACGCCGACATGTGACCGGGATGCGACGGGGTATTCCAGTTGCCGGAGCCCATCAGACACCAGTGACCGACACCGGCCGACGGACTCGTCAGACACGTCGCCCCGGCGGTACTGCCGTCGTAAAGGTCCGGCAATCCGAAGGCGTGGCCGAACTCGTGGCAGAAGACGCCGATCTCGATCATACCGCCACCGCACGACAGCGCCGGCATGATGACGTAGTCACGGATACGGATACTGCCGCCTCCGCTTCGCGCATCGTTGGTAGTGAACGTGCCCTGTGGCCAGCCGTTGAGTTGCCAGCGGTGTGACCACATGTTGGTGTTTCCACACTCGCCGCCGATTTCGGGTTGCACGATCGCGACGAAGTCCACGAAACCGTCGTCGTCGCCGGAGTTCGGGACGCCGTCGGCCCCGTCGTTGTCGTACTGACCGAAGTTGACGGCGGCATCGTTCAGGGTGAGCGTTTCAGTCACGAGCTCGCCCGTGCGGGCAATCGGCGCGCTCGCGGGGTCGAGACCATTCGAGTTGCCCTCGTAGTAGGCGTCGGTGTTCGCCGCGGTCACCCAGTCGTAGACCGTTCCATTCAGGTCGAGATTGCCGTAGGAGATCTGCTTGTAGTACTGAGTCATGGTGCCCGTTGCGAATGGCCCATCGAACAACTCGGTCTGCAGGTTCGCCCGCGTGATCGGCGCCGCGGCGGTGTTGCTGTAACGGACCAGGAACACCGGCACGTTGCGAGTGCCGGTCACGACCGTCATGCGCCGGATTGCTTCGGGATCGAGCGCGCGGCTGAGGCGCCCTTCGGCCAGCGCCTTTCGATTGGACATGAGTCGCTCGGTCTGCGCGATCCACGCGTCCTGAAACTTGTAGGCACTCGGATCGCGTTCGAGCACACGGCGAGCGGCTTCGGGAAACGCCACGCCCGGAGCAGGAGGACAGGGTTGCGCGTGGAGTGCAGCGGGCGCGACCAGCACACACGCGGCACCGAACCACGCAGCACGAGTGAAGTGAGGGAGCGCCCGGCGGAGTGGAGGGAAGCGGTTCATGAGAACCTCCGGAACAAAATGCGGCGGGCCGCATCGCGGTGCGATGGCGGTTCAGCGTGCGGCGCGCCTGTGAGCCGGTCAACGATCGGGGGCAGGGCGAGCGAAACCGGGGACGGAATTGAACCGCCTTTTCTCGGGCACCAACCTAGGCCCGGCGGTGAACCCCTGTCGAGGGGAATAGTGAATCGCTCGGCGCCCCGTATAATGCGCAACGAGTCGAAGTCGGTCGCCGCCGCATCAGGACGCGCCCAGGCAAGCCTCGGAGTCAGGCGGGGTGACCTTGGGAAGCTTCAAAGGGAGCCAACCG
>JANLXD010000477.1:0-5471 GCA_031364935.1 Candidatus Eiseniibacteriota bacterium | reverse complement strand
TACGCGGTCTCCATGCACCAGAAGCACCCCCCGGCGAACGTGGCGCGAGCCGGACTCAGGGGTCGCTCGGCGGCACGGAGAGAGGGCGCGGCCGCCAGGCTCGAGAGCCCCAGGACCCAGGCCAGGGTGAGCAGCGCGGTGCGGGGCATGCGGTTCATTTGGAATCCCTCGTTCGGGTTTTCGCGGGCAGCATGGTCACCCTTGGGTACGAACGGCCGAGTGCCGTGTGACTCACAGCTCCGCACGGGCGGGCGCCCGGTCGACCGTGGTAGTCTACCGCGCGTGCCTCCCCGAGCCGAGGAATCACCCCGCCCGGCGCGCTCCGCCGCCCGCTCCCGACCCGCGCTCCCCTGGGCTCTTTTGCAGCACGTGGCCTGGGAAGGGCCGGGCACGATCGCGGACGAGGCGGCAGTACGCGGCATCGCCTTCGAGCATTTCCGGATGGACCGCGGCGAGCCCGTGCCACCGGTCGACGAGATCGGCGGCCTCGTGGTCATGGGAGGCCCGATGAGCGTGCATGACACCGCCGACCATCCGCACCTGGTCCACGAGCGGCGTCTGTTGCGGGACGCCGTGGAGCGCGAGATCCCGATTCTCGCCGTCTGCCTGGGCGCCCAGCTCCTCGCGGCCGCGCTGGACGCGCGCGTGGAGCGCGGCCCGGTGCCCGAAGTGGGGATCGGCGAGGTCACGCTGACGCCTGAAGGGCGGAGCGACGCGGTCATCGGAAAAGAGGGCGAGGCGATCCCGGTGGTGCACTGGCACGAGGACACCTTCCACGTGCCGGAGCGCGGCGTGCTCCTGGCGGAGAGCGGGCTCTACAAGAATCAGGCGTTTCGCTGGGGGCGCCACGCCTACGCGTTTCAGTTCCACCTGGAGGTCGATCGGGCGCTCGCGAGCGCGTGGGCGCCGCGGCTTCCGGCCGGTGCGCTCGAAGAGTCGTCGCGCATCGAAGTGGAGCGGGCGGGCCGGGCGATCCTGGGCCGCTTCTTCGATCTGGCCCTCGGGGCCGGAGCCCGGCGGTGAAGTCCCGGATCTCTGCGGTGTGCCTTGCGGTGCTCCTCGCGGGCAAGCCGGCATCGGCGGCGGACACCGGCGGCGCGGCGATCGTGATCGAGTGCGACCGGATATTCGACGGCGTCGGGATGCGCGAAGGGCCGGTGCGGGTGCTGGTGGAGAACGGCCGCATTTCCAGTGTGGGCTCAATGAAGGCGCCAGCCGGTGCCCGCGTGATCGACCTGCGCGGCATGTCCCTCCTTCCCGGTCTGATCGACGTGCACACGCATCTGACCTTCCTCTGGGCCGACACGACCCGCGCCCCGAACTTCCTGAACGATTTCCTCGGCTCGCCGATCGTCGTCGCGTTCGAGGCGGCGCGGAACGCGGAGAAAACGCTCCGGGCCGGCATCACCACGGTGCGGGAGATGGGAGACGCCGACGGCATCGATCTGGCGCTGGCACAGGCCTCGGCACGAGGCTTGGTGAACGGCCCCCGGTTGATCGTGTCGGGCCCCATCTATCCGCCCTCCGGCGGAAGGCCCGACATCCGGTGGCCGCCGGACGGCACCGCCGCGACCGCCGAGGAGATCACCAAGAAGGCGCGGGAGTACCTGGGCAGCGGCTGCGACTGGATCAAGGTGTACGCGACGGGGGGCACCTACGACGACACGTCGGGCACCCCGTTCTACACGAGCGACGAGATTCGGGCCGCCGTGGAGGCGGCCCACCCCCGCGGGCGCTGGGTCGCCGCGCACGCGATGGGATTGGAAGGGGCGAAGCGGGCCGTCGCCGCAGGCGTCCGCACTCTGGAGCATGGATCGCGGCTGGACGCCGCGACCGTCCGCGCCATGGCCCGCGGCCGCGTCTACCTGGTTCCGACGCTTTATCATCTCCAGTGGTATTCGGACCACGGCGCGGCCCTGGGCTATTCGCCGGGCTACGCGGAGCGGCTCGCCGCGCTCCAGAGGGAGCAGTTCGCGTCGCTTCGGCTGGCGAGGGCGGCGGGCGTGGCGATCGGCTGCGGATCGGACGCCGTCTATTCCATGCACGGGGAGAATGCGCGCGAGCTGGTCTGGCTGACCCGTGCGGGACTGACGCCGGTCGAGGCGCTCCGGTCGGCGACCTCGGTCAATGCCGCGCTCCTGGGGCTGGAGCGGGAGATCGGAAGGATCGCGCCGGGGTTCGCGGCCGACCTGGTCGCGGTGCCGGGCCGGCCCGACCGGAACATCGAGGCGGTGCTCTCGCCGCGCTTCGTGATGAAGGACGGCCGCGTGGTGCTGGGCCCCTAGGCACGCGCGGTCCCGACACGCCAGCGGGCGTGGGCCCGCCCTACTCGTCGAACAGAACGGTGCTCTCCTCGTAGAAACGCACCTGGCTCCGCTCCACACGCTCCCGCATCCACGCATTGAGCCACGCCTGCTTCTCTTCCCGCGACTGCTCGGTCTCGGCCAGGAATTCCAGCGGCAGGTTCACGCGCAGGGCGCGCCATGCGACCAGGTGCCGCGTGATGCCGGCCGGGAGCTGCTCGCCCGTCGCGGCCAGCTCCAGTATCTCGGCGGGGGCGAAGCGCGGAAAGACGACGAGCGCCTCCGCGTCGGGGATTCGCTCCTGCGCCGATTCCAGCGAGTCGGGCGCGACGCGATAGACGCGGCTTCGGCCGCGATAGGTCTCGACGATGCGGTCCAAGGCCCGGTTCCGCTCGGCGAAGTCCCCCGAGCAGGCCAGCGTGATCACCTCGCCCCCCGGCATCGACACGAACGCCAGCGCCTCGCGCCGCGCGAGGAGGGCGCGAGAGTGCGAGAGCGACTCCCGGGCCACGATGACTCCGGGGATCGAGGAAAAGAGCCCCGCGAGGGTGCGGGCCGATTCCCCCGCCAAGGCGTGGTTCCAGGTGAGAAGCCGGACGTCGGGCTCTTCGTAGCGAACCGCCTGAACGGCCAGGAACGGGAGGCCCGACTTACGCGCGGCCGCCGTGCGGTTCGCGCCGTCCAGAACGATGTAGCGCTCCTCGGGGGCTGAGGGGAATGGCGCGACCACCGGCGGGTTCCGGAGAACTCCCTGCGCGCGGAGGCGGGCGGTGAGCGGGCCGGTGCGGTGCTCGTCGTGGCGCTCGTGGGGCACAAGGCTCGGCACCGGCACGATACGCAGATCGGGCAGCGCGAAGCTCCGGGTCGGCAGGTCGGTCACGCGCGGGTCTCGCTTCTCTGGATCATGGGGTCCGGGGCTAAAACCGGGACGTGCTCAGCTCCACGTCGGCTTTCTCCCACGCCTTCCGGAACCGCGCCATCGTCGCACCGCTCGCGTCGCCCGAAGCCTTCACCGCCTCGGCCAGGCCGAAGAGAGACCATCCGTTTTCGGGAAAGCGCTTCAGGTCCTCGCGGTACACGTCGGCCGCCTCCCGGGAGCGGCCCGCGGCCAGCAGCACGGCCCCCAGCGCCTGCCTCGCGGTGCCGTACCAGGGCGGAGGCTCGTCGTAGCGAAGCGCGTCCTGCATGGCCGCCGCCTGGGAGAGGAGCCGCACCGCATCGTCGGTCCGGCCGGCGCGGCCCGCGATCTCGCCGTCGAGAAGCACGGCCGCGAACTCGATCAGGGGACGCGAGGAATTGAGACCGTAGTAGGCGTCTGCTGGCAGGCGGGCCGCGATCGTCGCGACGCTATCCTGCTGCGCGTCCGCTTCCGCCGACCGTCCCCCGGCCGCGAGCGCCAGGCCACGCGCGTAATGCCAGATCCCGGTGGTCGCGAGCATGTCGGAAGGAGGGGCCGGCATGGCGAGGATCTCCTCCCACTTTCCGAACCGCGCGGGCGTGAAGTAGTCGGCGCCCCGGAAGAACTCCATCGGCGGCATCTGTCGGATGGCGTCCCAGGAGACCGCCTCCGCGAGATCCTTGGCGGCCGCGGCCGCCGCCGCGCTCCGGCCCGCCGAGCAGAGAGCCGACCACCGCATGTGGATATTGTGCGGGTAATACATCATCCGATAGACGGTCTGCACGTCGTAGCGGCGGAGATAGTCCCGATCGACCTGGATCGCGCGCGCGTTCAGGGCGGCCGCGTCGTCGTAGCGCCCCACGCGCAGATAGATGTGCGACGGCATGTGGATCAGGTGCCCCGCGTCCGGCGTGAGTTTCGCCAGGCGGTCGGCCGCCGTCTCGGCCCGCTCCGGGCGATCGGACGCCTCCAGCGCGTGGATGTAGAGATGAAGGGCGCCGGTGTGCCGCGGGAAGCGGCGGATCACCCCGTCGAGGATTTCGACGATCTCCTCGGTCCCCGGATGGGGGAGGCCCTCGGTGGTGTAGAGGTCCCAGGGCCTCAGGTCCATGAGCGCCTCGGCGCAAAGGACGGCGGCGTCGAGATCCTGGGGGTAGCGTTTCTTGAGCGCGCGCATCGCGTTGGCGTAGGCGCTGTCTCTCGCGGCCCGGTTCTCTCCGGCGGGAGTCCCGTACCGCTTGGAGAGCGCGGCGACGTATGCGCGGTCGGCGGCCGGCGCCTTCTTGGCCGCGGCCTGCGCCTGCGCGAGGGCCGCCAGCGCGTGCTGCTCGGCCTCGACGCTCATCGGCAGGTTGATGTTCGGGCCGTAGGCGAGCGCGATCCCCCACCAGGCCATGGTGCAGCCGGGGTCGATCCGAGCCGCCTCGCGGAAAGAGCGGATCGCCTCGTCGTGGTTGAACGCGTAGCAGAGGCGGAGCCCCTGATCGAACAGACGCTGGCTCTGGGCCGAGCGTGTGGCCACGTCGTGGTGGACCGCCCCCAGTCCCGTGAACGTCGGCACCGCGGGGTCGGCCCTCAAGACCGGGACCCCGCCCGCGCCGTGCTGATGCTGGTCGGCCGCGAGAGCGGCGGAAGCGGCGGAAGCGGCGGCCAGAGTGATCGCGAAGGCGCACGTCGATAAGAGCGGAGCGCGGATCATGGGGCCTCCTCGGCTCGAGACGGGGGAGTCACGCCGGGACGGGGGGCAGTCTACCAAGACCGATGCGGCTTCGGTATAGTCACCCCGCCTTGATCCCCGATCCCCGATCCCGACTCCCGCGATGTCGCTAGCGCGCGGATTCATCTCCTGGCTCGCGACGCAGCGCGCCTTCACGCGCGCCGTCGGCGGCACCGGGATGCGCCTGGGCTTCGCGCGGCGCTTCATCGCCGGTGAGACGCTGGAGGACGCGCTCCGGACCGCGGAGACGCTGAACCGCTCCGGCATGAGCGTCATCCTGAACTCCCTGGGCGAGCACGTGCGGAACGCCGAAGAGGCGCGCGCCTCGTACCGCTCGTATCACGAGATGCTCCAGGATCTCTCCCGGCGGAAGATCGACGGCATCATCACCGTCAAGCCGACCCAACTCGCGCTGGAGCTGGACTACGGGCTGTGTCGCGAGCTCACGCTCGCGTTGGCGAAGGACGCGGCGGCCATCGGGAATTTCGTCGAGATCGACATGGAGCACTCGGGAGCCGCCGAGGCCACCGTGTCGCTCTTCGAGGCGGTGCGC
>JANLXD010000439.1:0-2077 GCA_031364935.1 Candidatus Eiseniibacteriota bacterium | reverse complement strand
AGCGTCGTCGCGCTGGTGTTCTCCATGCCGCCGTAGATAAAGTCGGGCACGACGGCCTGCGCGTACTTGGCGTACGGATATGGATGGCCGAACACGCGGGAGAAGACCGAGATCATCCGGCCGGTCTTCTTGAACGCGGAGCGAGCGACGCGCTCCGAGCCCTTGGGCACGTAGACGGGGAGAGGCGTCGATCCGCCCTTGGCGTGCAGCTCGACGTACTTCCCCACCACGAGCGAAGAGAGATAGGCGGGATGCGTGGTCTCCAGCTTCCAGTCCCACGTGACGGTCCCGGCGCGCTTGTTCGCGCGCCGCCCCATCAGGCGGCCGTTTCCGATCACGCGATAGCCGGCCGGCGCGGTGACGATCTGCTCCCAGGTCGCGCGGCTCTCCGTGCTCTCGAGGCAAGGCACCCACCAGTGCGTGTCGTCGGCCTGCCCCTGGGTCCAGCCGCCGGACGTCCGGTCCGGCTCGGCCTCGGTCGGGCCCACGAAGTAGAAGCCCTTCCGCGGATTCGTCGCGTAGGCGATCTCGAACGTGGCCTTCTCGCCCACGCCGAGCGCTTTCGGGAGCGTCACGCGAATCGTGTGCCCTTCGAGCACGTATGGGAGCGACCGCCGGCCCGCGCGCACCGACGCGACCCGCAGCTCGGCGGCGTGGAGGACCGCCTCGCGGAGACCAGCGCGCAGCGACTCCACGGTGACCGCGACGCGCCCCCGAAGCTCGCGCTTCTCCAGATCGACATCTAGCGTCAGGCGGTAGTGCCGGACGTGGAGGTCGAGGTCGCGGCGCGGATGGTCCGGCCCGCTCCAGGGGGACCGGCCGCTGGGCGGATAGGGCTCGAATGGCGGCGTGTCCATCGCCGCGCGGCGGCCCAGAAATGCCGGGTGGTAGAGCGGATCGTGGATCGGCAAATTCCCTCCCAGGTTGGCCGTGCATCGTCCCCGAGCGCCGGGTTGGTGTCAAGCCGGGTGGTGGGCAGGCTCGGCCCAGCCGCGCCCGGTCGCCCCGCGGGCGCCGGCTCTAGTAGAATCCCCCCATGTCCAGCTCGCTTCTCGCCATCGCGCGCGTCTTCGCCGACGCAGCCCTCGAGATCGTCCCCTTCTTCCTGCTCGCGATCGCGGTGGGGGCGTGGATCGAAGAGTACGTCTCGGAGCGCACCATCGCCCGCTTCCTGACCGGCCGCAGCCCGGGAACGATGCTCCTCGCCTCCTCGATCGGGGCGGTGATCCCGCTCTGCACCTGCGGCATGGTGCCGCTCGCCGTTTCCCTTCGGCGGCGCGGGAGCGATCTCAAGCACACGTTCGCGTTCCTGACCGCCGGCGCCTCGGTGAGCGTCCCGGTGCTGTTTCTCACCTGGAAAGTGCTGGGGCTCAAGTGGGCGATCGTGCGGTTCCTGGCCTCGATCGTGCTCGGCCTCCTGGTCGGGTATGCCGCCACATGGGCGCTCCGCTGCGTGGCGGGCCGCTCCGCGGGGCTCGCCCCGGGTGAGGCTCCGCCCGGACCGGCCACGGCCACGCGCGCCGCGCCCCCGCCCGGCCCGGAAGACGACATGGTCGAGATACGCGGCCGCTCCCGCCTGGGCTCGGTGATCCGCCGCTTCCGGGGCCAGCTTTGGGAGTACTTCCCGTGGGTGATCGTGAGCCTCGCGGTGGCCGCGGTCGTCGACGTGCTGGTGCCGCGGCACTGGATCCATGTGCTCTACGGCGAGCGCACGTGGGCTGGCTCGCTGCTTGCAGCCCTGAGCGGACTGCCCTTCTACTTCTGTTCGGGAGCCGAGCTGCCTCTGGTGCGGGAGCTCTTGACGAAGGGGATGGGCCCGGGGCCGGCCGCGGCCATGCTCCTCGCCGTCCCGATCGTGAACATCCTCACCTTCGGCGTGGTCTCCCGGTGGCTGGGCGCGCGCGGGGCGTTGGCCTATCTCGGCCTCTGTATTGTATTTTCGGCCTTGATCGGGAATCTCATAGGGATAGCAGCAACAAGAGGTTAGTGATTAGTGATATGCTCAGGGAGGCTTCACATCTGATCCGCGAACCGACCGCGAACTGCTCTGCTTTCAGGACAGGCTCATGCCGATACC
>JANLXD010000312.1:0-3523 GCA_031364935.1 Candidatus Eiseniibacteriota bacterium | reverse complement strand
GGCGATCCGGACTACGGCGGCCGCCGCGGGCCGCTCCTCCGCCTGTCGCCGGCGCGTCGATCGCGCGTTGCGGTGCTCCTGGCCGAGATGGATCACCAGGCGCTCCACGCCGAGACGATCGCCTTCCGCCATCCGCGGACCCAGCTTCCGATGGAATTCACCCGTCCGGTGCCGCCCGATTTCGAGGCGGCGCTCGCCGCGCTCGCATGCGAGTCCTAGGCGTGGATTTCGGGCTCCGGCGGATCGGCCTCGCCCTCTCCGACGAAGAGGCGCGCCTGGCGAGCCCGCTCCGGTCGCTAGAGATCCGCGCGGTGGCCGAGGCCCCAGGCGCCGTCGCCTCGGCGGCCCGCGAGGTGGACGCCGGCGCGATCGTCGTCGGGGCTCCGCTTGGCCTGGAGGGGGAAGAGGGGCGCGTGGAGCTTCGCCGCGTGCGGCGCTTCGCCCAGGCGCTCCGGCGCGCGACGGGTCTCTCGGTGCACCTGGTGGATGAGAGCCTGAGCAGCCGCGAAGCGGAGGAGCGGGCGGGCGCCCCGGGTGGCGCACGGGGCCGCGCGCGCGAGGAGAAGCGCGAGGCGCTCCATGCGGCCGCGGCCGCCGTCATCCTCCAGCGCTGGCTGGACGAGGGGCTCAAGAGCGGGGGCCGGACGGCCGCACGGGGCGCTCGCGGCGGGGAGAAGAAGCCGTGAGGCGCGGGCACCGCATCCGGCGCTCGCTGGTCCTGGGAGGGATCGTGGGCGTGGTGCTCCTCTCGGGGCTCCTCTTCTTTCCCTCCACGGTGACCCGCCACTTCGAGACGCGCGAAGTGCTGATCCCCAAGGGCGCGAAGATCGACCAGATCTCGGGCATCCTCCACGACCGGGGGCTCATCGACAATCCCAAGCTCTTCGTGCTGGCGGCCCGCGTGCTGGGCTACGACCGGGGATTGAAGGCAGGGCGCTTCACCATCCCCGTGGGCTCGAGCATCTACCGGATCCTGGGACAGCTGGCCCACGGCATGGCGAAGCAGGACATGGTCACCGTGCCGGAAGGGTTCCGCGCCGATCAGGTGGCCGCGCTCCTCCACGACCGCGCCAAGATCGACCCGATGGCCTTCCTCGCCCTGGTCGGGGATTCGGCGTTCACGCGGTCGCTCGGGATCTCCGCCAGTCGAGCCGAGGGGTACCTCTACCCCGACACCTATCCCTTCTACCCGCTCCTAACGCCCGAAGAAGTGCTGCGCGTGATGGTGGACCGCTCGCTCCGCGTCTTCGGGGAGGAGATGGCGCTGCCAGGCGCGCGCGAGGGTCTTTCGCTCCATCAGCTCGTAACCCTCGCTTCGATCGTGGAAGCCGAGGCGCAGGTACCGTCGGAGCGGCCGCGGATCGCCGCCGTGTTCTACAACCGGTTGCGTCAGGGTATGATGCTGCAGTCCGACCCGACCGTTCTCTATGCGCTCGGAGAGTGGAAGAAGCGGACCTTCTACAGCGACCTGGACGTCAAGTCGCCGTACAACACGTACCGAAACCGGGGCCTTCCGCCCGGACCCATCTGCAGCCCCGGGCGCGCCGCGATCCACGCGGTGCTCTTTCCGGGGCCCGACTCGACGGAGCTCTACTTCGTGGCGCGCGGAGACGGAACGCACATCTTCTCCCAGTCATGGGAAAGCCACCTGAAGGCCATCGCCCACGTCCGCGCGCAGGCGCGGCGCGAATCCACGCTGGTCCCGACCGGACCCGGGATCGAAGTGGCGCCGGTCCTCCAGGCGGGGCCGGTCGAGCCTCCTTCGCCGCCGCCGGCGACCAAGGTGCGCGCGACCAGGCCGCCCCGCACGACGCCGGCCAAGCCGAAGCGCACGACCGCGACCAAGGGGAACACGCGATGAGCGGCGTCCTCTTCGTGGCGGGCAAGACGGGGGACCTGAGCGCGAAGCGCGACCGGCTCCGCTCCATCCTCGAGGGGATGGGCCGGACGCTCGTGGCCTACTCCGGCGGCGTCGACTCGTCGGTGCTCCTGGCCGAGGCGAACGACGCGCTGGGGAGCCGCGCCGTCGGCGTCATCGCCAAGAGCCCCTCGCTCCCGGCCGACGAGCTGGAAGCGGCGCTCCGGACCGCGGCCCAGGCGGGCGCGCCGGTGCGCGTGATCGAAACGAACGAGCTGGCCCGCGAGCGCTATCGCGCCAACGAGGGGGATCGCTGCTATCACTGCAAGGCGGAGCTTTTCGAGCGGCTGACCGAGCTGGCGTCGAGCGAGGGCTTCGACTCGCTGGCCTATGGCGCCGTGACGGACGACCTGGGCGACACGCGCCCCGGCATGACGGCCGCGGCCGAGTTCCGGGTGCGGGCGCCCCTGATCGAGGCGGGCCTCTCGAAGATCGAAGTCCGGGTGGTGGCGCGCGGGCGTGGGTTGAACGTGTGGGACAAGCCGCAGTCCGCCTGCCTCGCCTCGCGTGTCCCTGTCGGAAGCGAAGTCACCGAGGAGAAGCTCCGGCAGGTGGAGGGGGCCGAGCGCTGGATACGCGAGGCGTTCCGGGTTCGCGTCCTCCGGGTGCGTCACGCGGGAGAGACGGCTCGGGTCGAGGTCTCGCCCGAGGAGATTCCCCTCCTGGACGGCGGCGCCGGGCTCGCGCGGCTCACCGAGGGCCTCATGGCGTACGGTTTTTCACGAGTCGAGGTGGATCCGCGCGGCTACCGCCGGCCGGATCCCATGCCCACGTCCGAGGAGGAGCGCGATGGCGACCGCGGGTGAAGCGAGGCGGAAGGCGAGGAAAGTGGAGGGACGCCGGACAGTCGAGCGCCCCGACGCGGATCTCCCGTTTGACCGTAAAAACTATATTATCTTCGGCTTAGCCGCGCTCGTCATCGTGGCGGGTTATATCGCCCTGTCCCGGGGATCGATTACCCTCGCCCCCATCCTCCTCCTCTTGGGCTACCTGGTCCTGATCCCGTGGGGTATACTGGCGAAATAGGGCGAATAGCTCAGCTGGTAGAGCACTTGCCTTACACGCAAGGGGTCACAGGTTCGAACCCTGTTTCGCCCACCATTTCGCGCCCCTGCGGCCTCCCCGAACGCGTTCTAGTCCTTGACTTTGCTCTCCGATGCTGCTAGAATCTTCCAGTGAATCAGAGCGTACCCGGGCCACGAAGTTCCCCAACCCGGGATGGCGCTTCGGGCTAAGCCTCAAATTTTCAAGGCTTTACATCTGAACAAGAAATATCGATTTGCCCGAAAGGAGGTGTTTCGCACCACCACGGCCACACCCTTACCACTTCGTTTTCGATCTACCCTTAATCGCATCCATTTGGTTTGACGCAGCGGTAAGACCCTAGGAGGTGTAGCGATGTTGAAAGTGGCCAAGCTGGGCACTGCGATCGCGGCAGTTTTGGCATGGATCGTCCCGGCCGCCTATGCCGGTGTCCCTGACGTCACGAATTCGTTTTACGTGCCGCAGGTGGGAGCGGTGGCGACTCCGACGGAGGGTGCAACGGCGACCCGGTTGTTTCGGATGTGTCCGAACAACGATGGTGGGTCGAGCCTTCCGAACAGC
>JANLXD010000298.1:0-6963 GCA_031364935.1 Candidatus Eiseniibacteriota bacterium | reverse complement strand
AATACCGACGAGATCGCGCGGCTGGAGACGCTGGACACGGGGAAGCCGATCGCCGAGTCCTCCCGCATCGACGTGCCGCTGACCGTGGACGTCTTCCGCTATTTCGCGGGCGCGGCGACCAAGCTCGAGGGCAGCACCATCCCCGTGAGCGGCCCCTTCTTCAACTACACGCTCCGCGAGCCGATCGGCGTCGTGGGGCTGATCGTCCCGTGGAATTTCCCGCTCCTGATCGCCGCGCGGAAAGTGGCGCCGGCGCTGGCGGCGGGAAACGCCGTGGTGCTGAAGCCCGCGGAGGAGTCGCCGCTCACCGCGCTCCGCTTGGGCGAGCTGGCGCTGGAAGCCGGGTTCCCGCCCGGGGCGCTGAACGTGGTGCCGGGATTTGGCCCGACGGCGGGCGCCGCGCTGGTGGCGCATCCGGGCGTGGCGGGGATCGCGTTCACCGGCGAGACCTCGACGGGCCGGCTGATCATGCAGAACGCGTCCAAGACCTTGAAGAAGGTGTCGCTCGAATTGGGCGGGAAGTCCCCGAACATCGTGCTCGAGGACGCGGACCTGGACGTGGCCGCGCGCGCGGCGATGGCCGCGATCTTCTACAACAAAGGCGAGGTCTGCACGGCGGGCTCGCGGCTCTTTGTCGCCAAGGGAGCACACTCGGCGCTGATGGAGAAGGTGGTGGAGCGCGCCGCGAAGCTGGTCCAGGGCGATCCGCTCGATCCGAAGACGCGCCTGGGGCCGCAAATTTCCGAGGCGCAGGTGGACCGGATCCGCCGCTACGTGGAGACCGGCACCAAGGAAGGCGCGCGGCTCACGCTGGGTGGAGAGCCCGCGAAGGTCGGGGACGGACGCGGCTACTTCTGGAAGCCGACCATCTTCGAGGGCGTGCGAAACGACATGACGATCGCGCGCGAGGAGATCTTCGGGCCGGTGCTGGCCGTCATCGACTTCGACTCCTTCGACGACGCGATCGCGATGGCCAACGACTCGGCCTACGGGCTGGCCGCGGCGGTCTGGACCCGCGACGTGAAGCGCGCGCACCAGGCGGCGCGCAGGCTTCAGGCCGGCACCGTGTGGATCAACACGTACAACATGTACGACGCCGCCTCGCCGTACGGCGGCACCAAGGAATCGGGGTTCGGCCGCGAATCGGGGATGGCCGGGCTGGATTTCTACACCCAGACGAAGAGCGTCTGGGTGGACCTCTCCTGACGAGGGCCGGCCCACGGCGCGCTCCACGACACGCTGGAAGAAGCGCTGGCCCGGGAGCTGGCCGCGCAGGAGAAGTGCTGGGGCACGGCGGACGCGAAGGAAGGGTTTCTGGCTTTCCTGGAAAAGCGCGATCCGCGGTTCGAAGGGCGCTGAAGCGCCGCCAGAACGCGGGTGGGCGTAGAGGCTGGCGCAGTCACCCGGGAGGGGGTAAGCTCCGGGTCTGACTGACGCATACGACCTAGGAGGACGAACCGTGACCCCCGAAACCATGGCCGCGCCAGGCGGCCTCTGCACCTACCGCACCGAAAGCGGCGTCGCCGTGCTCGAGCTGTGCGACCCGCCCGCCAATACCTACACGCACGAGATGATGCGCGCCCTGGACGACGCGATCTTGAAAGCGCGGTTCGACGAGGGCGTCCACGTGATTCTGATCCGCGGTGCCGGGGACAAGTTCTTCTGCGCGGGCGCGAACATCAAGATGCTCCAGACTGCGAATCCTGTCTTCAAGTACTACTTCTGCCTCCACGCGAACGAGACGCTGAACCGGCTGGAGCAGACGCCCAAGCTGGTGATCGCCGCGCTGAACGGCCACACCGTGGGCGGCGGGCTGGAGATCGCGATGGCCGCCGACATTCGGATCGCGAAGAAGGGCGCCGGCAAGATCGGCCTCCCCGAGGTGACGCTGGGCGTGCTGCCGGGCACCGGCGGGACGCAGCGGCTGGGGCGCCTGGTCGGGAAAGCGCGCGCGATCGAGCTGATGGCGACGGGCGCGACCTTCTCGTTCGAAGAGGCCGAGCAGTACGGCCTGGTCAACCACGTGTGGGACGCCGAGGGATTCGACGCCAAGGTCATGGAGTACGCGCGCCAGTTCACGCCGCCCAACAAGGCGGCCAAGGCGGTGGGTCGGATCAAACGATCGGTCCAATCCGGACTCGAGGTCGCGTTCAGCGAGAGTCTCGCCATCGAGCGCGAGCTGCAGCAGCAGCTCTTCCAGAGCGAGGACGCGAAGGAGGGCTTGACCGCCTACGTCGAGAAGCGGCCGCCCAAGTTCACCGGCAAGTAAATCGGCAGACGGGCCCGCGTGAGACCGCCGGTCGCTCCCCGCGAGCGGATGGTGCTTCGCGCGGCGCGCGAGATCAAAGAGAGGGAGACCGTGTTCGTGGGAACGCGGCTCCCCCTCCTCGCGTATCTGGTCGCGAAGAAGGTGCACGCGCCCGCCGCGGTCGCGCTCTACGAAAACGGGCTCGTGCGCGAGGAAGCGGCGCGCGAGCTTCTGTTCACCATGGGCGATCCGCCCAACATCCTGGGCGCCACCATGGCCTCGACCACGCTCGACGTGATGGGGATGCTGTCCGCGGGGCGCGTGGACCTGGGCCTACTCGGAGGCGCCGAGGTCGACCGCTTCGGCAATCTCAACTCCACCGAGGTGCGCGCGGCGGACGGAGCGCTGACGCGGCTCCCCGGAAGCGGCGGCGCGGCGGACATCCTGTCGCTCGCGCGGCGGTGCGTGATCCTCATGCCCCAGGAGAAGCGGCGCTTCGTGCCGCGTGTCGCCTTCCGCACGTCGCCAGGACGCGGCGACGGGCCGGGCTGGCGGGCGCGCGTGGGACTCCCTCCCGGGGGCCCGAGCGCCATCGTCACGACGCACGCGGTGTTCCGCTTCGACGCGGCGATCGAGGAGGCGTATCTCGCCGAGGTCTACCCCGGCCTCTCGGTGGACCACGTGCTCGCGGGGATGTCCTGGGAGCCGCGGATCGCGCAGCCGATCGGGCTCACGCGGCCGTTCACGGACGAGGAAGTGGACGCCCTGCGCGCCATCGATCCCGAGGGGTTCTGGACGGGGAATCCGGCCTAGCCGCACCTGTACAAATCGGCCGCCAGCGCCTATTCTCGGCTTGATCCACACCAACCCAGGAGGGTGACATGAGACCAGTGATGGCACTGGCAGTGCTGGCGCTTGCTCTGACGGTAGGAGTCAAGACCGGGCAGGCCGGAATCGGCATCGGGGCGTTCGGCGGCGTGAGCTACCCGATCAACCAAGACGACGTGAGTCAGGGCCCGCTGTACGGCCTCCGCGCTCCCATCAAGATCGTTCCCATGATCACCGTCGAGCCTTACTACCTCACCTCGCATCTCGGCGACGGCGAGGAGACGATCGCGGGCGTCAAGTACACGCGCGAGGGGTTCGACCACACGGGATACGGCGTGAACGCGATTCTCGGGATGCCGCTGGGGCTGGCGTTCGGCTTCCATCCCTACGCCGGCGTCGGCTCCCACAAGCTGGAGCGCCCCGGAGAGCCCGACATCAAGGAAACGGCCTACAACTTCGGGCTGGGGATGGGGCTCAGCCCGATCCCCAAGATCTCGCTTCAGATCCGCGGCGAGCTGAACATGGTGATGATCGGCACCAAGTCGCGCAAGTTCGCGAACGGGACGGTCGGCCTCACCTACAGCCTTACCCCCTGAGGTGCTCGCGAAGCGCTAGGCGTCCACGCCCAGCGCCCGCATCATGCCGCTGGCCTTGACCAGCGTCTCTTCGTATTCCGCCTCGGGCGTGGAGTCGGCGACGATGCCGCCGCCGGCGTGGAACGATGCGATGCCCTGGCGGGCGACGATGGTGCGGATGGCGATGTTCCAGTCGCAGTCCCCGCTCACGTCCCAGTAGCCGATCGCTCCGGTGTAAACCCCGCGCCGCACGGGCTCCAACTCGTCGATGATCTCGACGCTCCGGATCTTGGGCGTGCCGGTGATCGAGCCGCCCGGGAAGAGGGCTCGCAGCACTTCCACCGGGTGGACGCCCTCGCGCAGCGTTCCCTCCACCCGCGACACGAAGTGGTGCACGTTGGAATGCGACGTCACCTCGCACAGAGCGGGCACGCTCACGCTGCCCACCTCGCAGACGCGGCCCAGATCGTTCCGCGCTAAATCTACGATCATCACGTTCTCGGCCCGGTCCTTGGCGCTGGCCACCAGCTCCGCCGCGAGCGCTTCGTCTTCAGCCGGTGTGCGCCCGCGCGGGCGTGTTCCCTTCACGGGCCACGTCTCGATCCGGCGCCCCTGGATGCGGAAAAACCGCTCGGGCGACGAGGAGCAGACGCCCATGTCGGGGTCGCGAATGTAGGCGAGGTACGGGGCCGGCGCCGCGGCACGCAGCGCGCGGTAGATCGCGGCCGGATCCGCCGCGGGCTCCACCAGGAAGCGCTGCGACAGGTTCACCTGGTAGATGTCGCCCGCGGCGATGTGCTCGAGCGCCGCCTCCACCATGCGGCAGTAGGAGTCGCGGGTGAAGTTGGAGATGATGCGCGGGTGCGCGGACGTCGCGTAGGCCGGCGCGCCGGCGCCCTGACGCCACGCTTCGATGAGACCCCACTGCGCGTCAAGCGCCTCGCGAGCGCGTTCTTCCCGGCGGCGCGGGTCGCGCTGGGAGAGTCCGGTCGACACGGCCCACGCCTCTCCCGTCGACCGCCGCCACGCCCAGACCACGTCGTAAAGGCCCAGCGACAAGTCCGGCACCGGCCACTCGCGCCGCGCACGCGCCGGGTAGCGCTCGAGCCAGTCCTTGAAGTCGTACGCGATGAAACCCGCCAAGCCGGAGGCGAACGGGATCGGCGGAGCGTCGGCGATCTCCACCCGCGGCGGCCACGCGGCCGCGAGCGCGGCGAGGGGATCAGGACCCAGCGCGCGAGCACCCGCGCCGGAGACGAGATGGAGCGCTCCGTCGGCCCCGTTGGCAAGCACGAGCCGCCAAGCGGGATCGAACGCGAGGATCGTCCAGTCGGAGGACTCGCCGCCGTCACCGGCGCTTTCCAGAAACACCGTGCCCGGCCGGTCCTCGACCGCCGCCAGCGCGCGCATGGGAGTCATCCACTCGGGCAGCGGCCGCACCACCGCCGTCGCGCGGCCCGCCGAGACGGCGTGCTCAGTAGCCATAGTCGACCGGCTCGGCGGCATGGTGCTCCACGGGGATGAGGGAGTGGATCCGCTGGTTCCCCACGCGCTTCACGTACTCGTCCAGGCTCTTCACGCCGTCCACCCACTCGGCGCGCCACGCGGCGAACCCATCCTCGGTCTTGGTGCGCGCGTGGTAGTCGGAGTAGGCCTCGTGGTCGCGGCGGTAGTACCCCTGCACCGGCGAGGGGTGGGCGCCCCAGCGCGCCTCGCACACGGCGGCCACCAGGATACCGGGCACCACGACGCGGTTCGGGTCGCTCCGGATCCGCTCCGGGCTCACGATTTCCTCGGCCGTGACGATGACCGTCCGCGCCGCGCGAGCCGCGTCGGGGGTGATCCCCAGGCTTCCCCACATGATGGCGTTGCCGTGCGGGTCGGCGCGCTGCGCGTGCACAATGGCCACGTCGGGGACGAGCGGCGCCACCGCCAGCACCGGTCCGCCACCCAGCGGATTTTCGATGCCGCGCAGGTACGAATTCCGCGCGAGCCAGTCGGCCCCGAGCGCGCTCCGCGTGGGAATGAAGGGCGCGCCGATCGCGGCCGCGTGGAGCGCGAGTGCGAGCGTGAAATTGGAGAAGTCGACCACCTCGAGCGGCCGCGGCACCCCCCGCTCCGCGGCCCGGCGGAAGCAGTACGCCGATCCCATCATGACGTTCCCCACCCACGCGGCCATCACGCGGCGCGCCAGCCCGGCCCCGATCAATTGATCGAAGCAGATGTCCGACACCGGACCGACGAGGGTGAGATCGCCGATTTTCGCGCGGATCAGCTCGTGCGTCGCCGCGAAGGGGATCATCTGCTCGAGGCACGTGCCCATCGCGACCGTGGATCCCGGCGGCACGTAGCGGCGGATCGCTTCCGCGAGCGGGAGGACCTTGTCGGCCGCCGGGAAGTGGCCGGGCGCGTCGGTGCGTTCCGGAGGGCGCCAGGGCGTGAGGTCGTCCATGCGGACGACGGGGTCGTGCGCGGTCACGCGGGGACCAGGGGGCCGCGGGGCGCGGCGGGGCCGACCGGCGGAATCACGCCTTCTCCGTCTCGGGCGGCGTTTCCTTGACCAGCTTCCTCACCATGAGGAACACGACCAAGGCAACGATCAGGAAATCGAGGACCACTCCCGCGAAATCGCCCACCATGAATTTCACGTTTCCGATCTGCACGACCGCCTTCCGCCAGTCCCCGGCGGGCACGGCCGCACCGACGATGGGCATGATCAGGTCCGCCACGATCGCCGCGACCAGCTTGGTTATCGCTCCTCCGATGACCACCGCTACGGCCAGGCCCAGCACGCCCTGCTTCACCAGAAATGCTTTGAATTCGCCGACCATTGGACACCTCCCACGTGGATTAGGTCCGACCGCGCGAGCCTACCCCCGTGTGCTACGCTCCATCCATTGGAAACGAAGCAGGACCGACGGCCCTTCTCCCAGCTCCGGAACGCGTCGCGCCCCATGCTCCGCTGGATCGACACCATCCTTCCCCGCCGCGCGCTGTTCGACAAGGACCGCCGGCTGTTCCACCTGTTCCTGGGGCGCCTGCTCGCCTCCACCGGCTTCTCCATCGTCATCCCCTTCCTCGCGCTCTACCTGCACGGCACGCGGGGCGTCGCGATGAGCGCGGTCGGGATGATCTTCTTCTTCGGGTCGCTCTGCGGCGCCGCGGGGCAGGTGGTCGGCGGCGAGTGGAGCGACAAGAGCGGCCGAAAGCGCGTCCTCGTCACTTGCCAGATCATCCGGGCCGCAGCGTTCGCCGGACTGGGGATCGCGGTCACGAAGGATGCCTCGGTCCTGGTCTTCACGCTCCTCACCG
>JANLXD010000284.1:0-1680 GCA_031364935.1 Candidatus Eiseniibacteriota bacterium | reverse complement strand
CGGCCGCCTGCTCCGAAGCCGACATCCTCGGCACTATCGGCTCCGCCTCGATGAAGCCTGATTTCCTCCGCGAGCATATACAAAAGGCGCGCGCGCTGACGAAGAAGCGGATCGCGGTGAACATTCCCCTCTTGCGGAGCGACGCCAAGGAGCTGCTCGAGGTGTCGCTGGGCGAAGGGATCGACGTCATCATTTCGAGCGCCGGCAATCCCGCGATTCTGGGGCCGCGGATCAAGGAAGCGGGGGCGACCTGGGTGCATGTGGTCCCCAGCGTGAAGCACGGGAAAAAGGCCCAGGACGCCGGCGCCGACATCGTGGTCGGCGAGGGGTTCGAGGCGGGCGGCCACAACGGCGTGGACGAGATCACAACGCTCACGCTGATTCCCCAGCTCGCGGACGCGCTCTCCGTGCCCATCGCCGCGGCTGGTGGAATCGCGGACGGACGAGGGTTCGTTGCAGCCATGGCCCTGGGCGCCGAGGGGATCTCCGTGGGCACACGCTTTGCATGTACTCCTGAGTCGTCCTCACATCCTTCGTATAAAGAGGCAGTTGTGGCCGCGAACGATGCCGCGACCGTGCTGTTTGCAAAGCGCATCGCCCCAGTTCGCGCGATCAAGAACCCGTGGGTGGAGCGGGTCCGTCTGGCTGAGGCCGGCGGCGCCTCCCGCGAGGAGTTGGAAGCGATTTACGGCCGCTCGCATTCGAGGAAAGGAATCCTCGAGGGCGACGTGGTCGAGGGCGAGCTGGAAGCCGGGCAGTCGTGCGGGTTGATCCGGGACGTGATTCCCGCAGCCGAAGTCGTGCGGCGATTCGTCGTGGAATTCGAAGAAGCGTTGACCCGAGTCCGGAGCGTGGCGCCATGAGCAAGACCAAGACTGCCGTCGCCGAGAAGCCGATCCAGTCCCAGCCCGGCACTTCGGAGAGCGCGCTCGCGGCCGGACGCACCAAATACGAATCGGCGATGGCCAAGCAGGAGCCCGCCGCGCGCACCCCGGAGCTGTTGGAGGCGGTGCGCTCGTTCCGGGAAGCGATCCAGCTCAATCCCGATTCGCATGAAGCCTACGGATGGCTGGCGCAGACCTACCGGATGATCGCCGCCGCGGTCCGCCCCTCCGACGGAGGGTACGCGGACCGGCTCACGCGCTACGCGTGCGCGGTGGCGTGGGAAGGAACGGCGCGCGCCTCCTCGGCGGCGGCCATTCCCATCCGCACGAAGCAGGAGGTCCGCACGCTTGTCGCCTGGCTCCGCGCGACGCGGCATCTCTCTTCCGCGGACGCCGAGATGGAGATGCAGTCGCTCCGCGACCAGTGCCTGGTCGACGCCCTGACGGGGACCGCCGCACTCTAGCCTGCCCCACCCCCCTCCGTTGTCCTGGCCTTTCTTATGCGAAGCGGCTAGAGCGGCCCGGATCAGGCTTTCGCGGGAACGGCGCGGATCACATGGAGCATTTCGTCGTGGATCCGCCCGTTCGTCGCCACCAGCTTCCGTTGGTCGAGCACCGGCGGCGCGCCCTCGTAGTTGGTGGTCATCCCGCCCCCCTCTTCCACGATGAGCACCCCGGCCGCCATGTCCCACGGCTGTAGCCCGCGCTCCCAGAAGCCGTCGCTCCGGCCGACGCCGACTTTTGCGATCGCCAAGGCGGCGGAGCCGGCGCGGCGCACCGCCTGCGCCTTCAGCAG
>JANLXD010000252.1:0-1710 GCA_031364935.1 Candidatus Eiseniibacteriota bacterium | reverse complement strand
CCGGCCGCTCCCGCGGCGCCTGGATGATCTCGATGCTCCTGGGCGAGCGAATGATGGCGTAAAGCAAAGTCATGGGTTCCTGATCGCCGTCGACGATCGCCCGCTTGTAGGTGAGCGCTTCCGGCTTGGTTGGAGCCGGTGTCGCCAGGCTAGCGGCCTGTTGATTATCGGCTTGGTATCCGGGGCTCGGCGCGGCGCCGTCGCAGGACCACGCGGTCGCCGAGACACCGACAAGAGCCCATATCAGAAAGCAGACAGTTCCCAGGTACTTCATAAGCCATCTCCTTCCGCGTCGCCCTCCGATGGGCTTCCGCGCTCTATTCAGATTGGTATACGGCAGAGGGCGTGCCATCAGGGCCAAGGCGGAGGGGGTTCCTTGGAAGTGCATGGCTTGCAGGGACACCCGCCGGGAGCCCGGCCAAAGCAGCCTCCGCGCAGGCCATCGGAGTGCACCCCTGCTTTCAAATCTGCGCGTAAAATGGCGCTTACAGCTGTTTAGATCGTCCTAACAATCGTAAGTCGATAGGCCTTCAGGGGGCGCCTGCCCATGCCGAACCTTTCCGTGATGCGACCCTGGCTCCTTCCTCTCCTCGTCCTACTCCTGCTGCCTGCCTGCGCCTCTACGCGGCCCCAGGCGGTGCTTGCTAACGCCTTCGTTCAGGTGGGGGTCGCGTCGTACTACGGGTCCGATCACCACGGACGTCGCACCGCGAGCGGGACTGTCTTCGACGAGCACCTGCTCACCGCGGCGCATCGGACGCTCCCGTTCGGGACGCGTGTTCGGGTCACCAATCTCGACAACGGTCGGCACGTCACGCTCGTCGTCACCGATCGGGGCCCATTCCGGAAAGAGCGCGTGATCGACGTGACGAGCCGGGCCGCGCGCGATCTGGGATTCCTACGGGCCGGAATCGCGCGGGTGCGCGTCGAGACGATCCGCGGGTAGGAGACTCGCGCCGGCGAAAACGACCGAGGGCCCCCGGGAGCTGCACCCAGGAGCCCTCACTTCAGTCGCCCTGACGTATCAGAATCCCGGCTCCGAATCCGCTTCCGTGCGCGCTCCGGTGTCGCGAAGCTTCAGGAACACCCACACCCTCTTCCAGCGATTTGCATCCGTCGACGCTGTCACCGAAAGTCCGAGGCGATCGGCGGTGATCCGCACGGGGACTCGATAGGACACGCGCCACAGATTCGATTCCGAGTCGTACGTGAACGGCGTCTTCTCGCCGGCTCCGTCGTTGAGCGTCACGGAGGTCACGTCGGCCGACCCGAGCGCGGTGATCACCACCACGCTCCCGGGTACCGTGAGAGTGTCGGGCGCGGTGGCTGCCACGTCCGGCGGCAGCCCTTCCTCGGTGTTGCTCGTTCCCTCCTCGGCGGCCCCCGACGCCGAGGCCGTCATCGCCGGCGGCGCCCCGTCCGTCGGCTGCGTGGTGACTCCGGACACAGGTTCCGCGGCCGCCTGCTGCTTCTGCTCGCCGCACCCCAGCGCCACAACCGCGAGGAGAAGTAGCGCCGCCAGAAACGCTCCGCCGCGCACCGCATGATTTCGACTGACCCCGTTGTTCCGTTCCATGGCCGTTCTCCGGACCGGCGCTCGTCGAGGCCGCTCGTCTCCGGCGCCGGCGCCGGATCTCGATCGCCTGGCGTGGGAAGCTCCCCGGGCCAGGTCCGCGAGCGGCCCCGTGCTGACGCCGCCCGCAGCGGGCG
>JANLXD010000238.1:0-4250 GCA_031364935.1 Candidatus Eiseniibacteriota bacterium | reverse complement strand
CGACCGCGGCCACCGCATCGTCCACCCCGACCCACTTCAGGCAGTCCAGACGCGCGCACTCGTGGCGATGGCACGGCCGGCACCAGATCTCCCGATGGAGAAGCTGGTGCCCGTCTTCCTCGCGGTACGGAAACCAGGTTTCCGGCACGGTGGGGCCCAGGATCCCGACGGTGGGCACCCCCAGCGCCGGCCCCGCGTGGAGCGGGCTTCCGTCGTTGGTGACCAGCACGTCGAGAGCCGCGACCGCTCCCCAGTAGTCGCGGAGCGGCAGCCCCACCAGGCGCGGCGCCCCCGTCTGACCCGCGACCTCCTCCACCGTCGACGCCTCGTCCGGCCCGCCGAGCACGACGCCTCGCGCGCCGAGTCCGGGGAGCGCGCGGAGAAGCCCGGCGAAGCGCTCTTCGAACCACCGCTTCGCGGGCCATCGGTTCCCCACGTGCAATCCGACGCGGGGACCTCCGGGCGGAAGCACCCGGTCGAGCAGCTCCGCTCCCCTCGCCTGCTCTTCCCGCGTGAGCGTGAGGCGCGGCATTCCGTGCGGCGCCGGAAGCCCGAGGAACTCGAGCGCGCGGAGATGATGATCCACCGCGGAGAGCGGCTCTTCGGCCGGCGGCACCAGATGCGTGTAGAAGTGGCGGCGTCCGCGCCGCGGGCCCACGCGAAGCGACGCTCCGGTCCAGGCGAGGAGCATGGCCGAGCGAGGATTGCCGTAGAGGTCGATGGTCCAGTCGTAGCGCTCCCGACGGAGCGTGCGCATCAGGGAGAAAGGCGCCGGAAGGCGCCCGGGACGAAACGCATACACGCGGTGGATCTCGGGATGGCCCATCACGGCCTCGGCCGGCCCCTCCTCGGCCAGGTAGTCGATCTGCGCGTCGGGGTACAGCGCGCGCAGAGCGTCCACGACGGGAAGCGTGAGGATCACGTCGCCGATCCGCCGGAGTCGCGACACCAGCACGCGCCGAGGCGCGGGAAGCTCCGGCATGGGGGCCGCCGGCATGAAGCCCGCGCCCACTCCTCGCGGCTCACGCATTCGCGTCCGCCCCGCGGCGGATCCGCCCGATCAGGTCGCTCGAAGCATGCCCCTTCGCGTCGCCGGCGATGATCGTGCGAATCCCCAGCTCGGCCGCGATGCCGCGCTCGGGCACGTTCTCCACCGTGTAGTCGGTTCCCTTCGCGTGGATCGCCGGACGAAGGCGGCGGAGCACATCCTCCACCGTGTCTCCTTCGAAGGTGATGACGTGGTCCACGCACTCGAGCGCCGCGACCAGCTCCATCCGCTCCGCGAGTGGGACGAGCGGGCGGCCTGGCCCCTTGAGACGCCGCGCGCTCTCGTCCGAATTCACGGCGACCACGAGCACCCGGCCCGCCGCCCGCGCGGCCGCGAGGTACCGGACGTGTCCGACATGGAGAATGTCGAAGAGCCCGTTCGCGAGCACCAGTCCGTCGCGCCCGCCTTCCGAAAGCCGCGCGGCCAGGGCCTCGAGCGAAGTGACCTTGGAGGGTTCCCCGCTCATCGGATTCGCGGCACCGCGTGCGTCTCGATCGCCGTGAGAAGCTCCCCCGCGTCCACCGTCGCCGTGCCGCGTTTCATCACCACGACCGAGGCGGCGTACGTGGCGAGGAGCGCTGCCTCGAGCTGCGTGGCGCCCGCGCCCAGGGCGAGAGCGGCCGCGGCCGACACGGCGTCTCCCGCGCCGGTCACGTCGGCCACGTCGGAGGTTCCCACGATCGGCACGCTCCGCGGCGCGCGGCCGCGCTCGAAGACCAGCATGCCGTCGCTCCCCCGCGTGATCCACACCGCGTCGGCCGCGGCGGCGCGGCGAAGCGCGTCGCCCGCGCGCCGGAGCGAGGCAGGGTCGAGGGACGGGAGATGGAACGCCTCCGCGACTTCGTGCTCGTTTGGGGTGAGCAGCGTGGCCCCGCGGAACGAACGGAGGGCGTAGCGCGAATCCACGACCACCGGGACCTTGGCCCGCCGCGCCGCGGCGAGAACGTCGCGCCGGACGCCCGGGCTCAGAAGCCCGTAGCCGTAGTCCGAGAGGAGCACGGCGTCGGCGCCCCGAATCGCGCGCGCGGCGGCGCGCGCCACGGGCCGGGCGGCCGCGTCCGATAGCGGCGCGCGGCGGCCGCGGTCCAGCCGGACGATCTGCTGCCGCGAAGCGTGGCTCGACCCGGCGAGCACGCGGGTCTTGACCACGGTGCCCCCCGCGCCGTCCCGCGCGAGCCAGCGCGGGTCCACGCCCGAGGCGCGGAGCGCCCGCTTCAAATCCCTTCCCGCGGGATCGGCTCCGATCCGCCCCACCAGCCGCGCGGCCCCGCCCAGCGAGCGCACGTTGGTCGCGGCGTTGGCGGCGCCTCCCGGCACCGCGCGCTCCTCTTCGAAGTCGAGGATCAGGACGGGCGCCTCCCGAGAGATGCGCGAGGAGCGCCCGACCCAGTAGCGGTCGAGCACGAGGTCGCCCACCACGGCGACGCTCCGTCCGCGGAGCCGCCGGGCCAGCGCGATCAGTCGGTCGCGGTCGGCCGCCTCCTCCTTCATCGGGAGCTCCGCGCGGCGGCCGCGTCCAGGAGTCGCGCGCGCGCCCACGTATCGGCTTCCTGGATCCCTTCCATCGTGAGCGCTCCCTTCGGGACGTGCGCCGCGAGCACCTCCTCGATCAGCGGCATCAGGTCCACGTAGCGAATCTTTCGGGCGAGGAAGAGGCGAACCGCCTCCTCGTCCGCGGCGTTCAGCACGGCGGGGGCCGTCCCTCCCGTGGCAAGCGCGCGCCGCGCGAGCGCGATCCCCGGCGAGCGCGCGGGATCGGGGGCCTCGAACGTGAGCGTCCCCAGGGACGCCAGGTCGAGCGGCTGGAGCGCCGAGGCCCAGCGCTCCGGATAGCCCAGCGCGTAGAGGAGCGGGAGGCGCATGTCGGGGCACGAGAGCTGGGCTAAAACCGAGCCGTCCACCAGCTCGACCATGGCGTGGACGATCGACTGCGGATGGATCACCACGTCGATTGGGATGTGGGCGGGGTCCAGGCCGAAGAGCCACCGCGCCTCGATCAGCTCGAATCCCTTGTTCACGAGGGTGGCCGAGTCGACCGTGATCCGCTCCCCCATCGACCAGGTCGGATGGCGGAGCACTTCCTCGGGGGTGATCGCGT
Organism: Candidatus Eiseniibacteriota bacterium; assembly: GCA_031364935.1. Lineage (GTDB taxonomy): Bacteria > Eisenbacteria > RBG-16-71-46 > SZUA-252 > SZUA-252 > DASQJL01. The sequence goes on along the minus strand of JANLXD010000238.1, from coordinate 1,104 downwards.
CCCAGGTGGCGGGATCGCGTCGCAGGAACGGTCCGCCCGAAGCGGTCAGGATCACCCGGCGGATCTGCTCGCGCGGGCGCCCGTCGATGAGCTGGTGGAGGCCGCTGTGCTCGGAGTCGACGGGGAGGATCGTTCCGCCCCCCTCCTCGGCGACCCGCGCGAGAAGCTCCCCGGCGAGGACCACCGACTCCTTGTTCGCGAGCGCGACGCGCTTCCCCGCGCGGAGCGCCGCGACCGTGGAGGCGAGCCCCGCGCTTCCGACCAGGGCGTTCACGACCACGTCCACGTCAGGGTCCTGGGCCAGGCGGATCAGGGCCTCTTCCCCCTCGAGCAGCTCGCCGCCGAACCGCGCCCTCGCGCCGCGCGCGGCCTCGCGGTCCACCAGCGCGACGCGGCGGACTCCGAATTCCTCCGCCGCGCGCAGCAGGCCGTCGGCGTTCTTCCGCGCGGCCAGCGTGACCAGTCGCATGCGGTCGGGATGGGCGCGCGCGAGCGCCTGCGCCGCCGCGCCGATCGAGCCCGTCGCCCCGAGAAGTGCGATCCGGATCACGGGAGCACCCGGAGAATCAGGTAGTAGGCGACGACCGGAGCGGCGAAGAGGACGCTGTCGAACCGGTCGAGCACGCCGCCGTGGCCGGGGATCAGGCGCGACGTGTCCTTGGTGTGGGAGTCCCTCTTTAAGAGGGACTCGACCAGGTCCCCCAGCTGCCCCAGCACGCCCACCAGAATTCCCAGCACCGCCGCGTCCACCACGGTGAGATAGGGCGCGAACCACGCGCGCGCGAGAAACGCCGCGCCCACCGCGGCCACCAGGCCCGCCACCGCGCCCTCGACCGACTTGTTGGGGCTCACGTCAGGCATCAGCTTGGTCCGCCCGAAGGCAACCCCGACGGCGTAGGCGGCCGTGTCGCAGACCCACGCGAGGAAGAAGGGCAAAAGCGCGAAGGAAGCGCCCAGAGCGTACGGGAGACGCCAGGGACGCGGCAGCTCACGGAGGAGGCCGATGTGACTCCCCAGCCACCCGACGTAGAAAACGCCGAGCAGCGTGGCCGCGATATTCGCGACCGCCTGCTTCCCCGCTCCGCGCCGCAGCTCGGCGAGAAG
>JANLXD010000229.1:0-1897 GCA_031364935.1 Candidatus Eiseniibacteriota bacterium | reverse complement strand
TCTACCGCGGCGAGGCGCCGATCTTCGACCACTTCGAGATCGAGTCGGAGATCGAGAAGGCGATGGAGCGGAAGGTGTGGCTCAAGAAGGGGGGCTACATCACGATCGACCAGACCGAAGCCCTGGTCGCGATCGACGTGAACACCGGACGCTTCACCGGGAAGAAGAGCCAGGAAGAGACGATCTTGAAGACGAACATCGAGGCGGCCGCGGAGATCGCGCGGCAGCTCCGGCTCCGGGACCTGGGCGGGATCATCGTCCTCGACTTCATCGACATGGAGGAAGAGGCGAACCGGAAGAATGTTTCGGAGACGCTGCGCCAGCACCTTCGGCGCGACCGGTCGCGCACCAAGTCGTTCGCGGTGAGCGACCTGGGGCTGATCGAGATGACGCGCCAGCGGCAGCGGCCCAGCCTGGCGAACTATTTCAACGAGGACTGTCCGGACTGCGAAGGGGCCGGGAAGGTCCTGTCGCTCCAGTCGGCGGCGTTGAAGATCGAGCGGATGCTGCGTCGCGTCGGCCAGCGCTCCAAGGAGAAGCAGCTCATTCTCCGGGTGCATCCGGACGTGGCGGTCTTCCTGGTCGAGCAGAACCACGACCGCCTGGACCGGCTGGAGAAGCAGTACCGGTACCGCGTCGAGATCCGGGATGATCCGTCGCTCCGCCGGGGCGAGATCCGGCTGTTCCGGGGCCGGACGTACGAGGAGATCACCAAGCAGTACGAACGCTGAGGTCCGGCGCGACGGGCCGAAAGAGAGGAACGAGGAACATGAGTCGTTACGCGATCATTCTGGCGCAGGGCATGCAATTTCGGGTGCTTCCCGGGGAGGAGCACGTCCTGCCGAACATGGGCCTTTCGGCCGGCGAGACAGTGACGTTCGACCGCGTGCTCCTGATCGGAGACGAGGCGGGCGTGCAGATCGGCCGGCCGACGGTGGCCGGGGCCTCCGTGACGGGCGAAGTGGTCCGCTCGGAGAAGGGAAAGAAGATCACGGTCGGGGTGTTCAAGAGGCGGAAGAAGTATCGCAAGAAGATCGGATACCGGGACTCGCTGACGCGGGTGCGGATCCTGGACATCGTCGGATAATAAGGAGAGGCAGATGGCTCACAAAAAAGGTGTATCCAGCTCCAAGAACGGCCGCGATTCCAAGTCGCAGCGGCTGGGCGTGAAGGTGTTCGGGGGCGAGCGGGTGAGCGCGGGCAGCATCCTGGTCCGGCAGCGCGGGACGTCGTTCCGGCCGGGACTGCTCGTCGGCCGCGGCAAGGACGACACGCTGTTCGCGCTCGCGACCGGCGTGGTGGTCTACCGGAAGCGGGGCAAGGGCAACGTGACCGTGTCGATCCAGATCCCGGGTGGGGCCCAGGGTTCAGAGGCCGAAGCGGCCCATGCCTAAGATCACGATCGTCGGCGCGGGCAACGTCGGGGCGTCGGCCGCGCTTTACGCGGCGGAGGCCGAGCTGGGGGACGTCACCCTGATCGACATCGTGGAAGGCGTGGCGAAAGGCAAAGCACTCGACCTCCTGGAAGCCGGCCCCGTGCGGGGCTACGATTCCCAGATCGAGGGGAGCGGCGACATCCGCGCCGTCAAGGGAAGCGACCTGATCATCGTCACCGCCGGGCTGCCGCGAAAGCCCGGGATGTCGCGGCAGGATCTCTTGAAGGCGAACGCGGACATCGTCCGCGGCGTCGCCGAGGCGATCCGGGACCACGCGCCGGACGCGTTCGTGATCACCGTGACCAATCCGCTCGACGTGATGACTTATCTCACGTTCCGGATCACCGGCTTCCCGCGGCAGCGGGTGATCGGCATGGCGGGCGTCCTCGACTCGACCCGCTTCCGCACGTTCATCGCGCAGGAGGTCGGCGTCTCGGTGGAGGAAGTGCACGCGATGGTGC
>JANLXD010000189.1:0-2610 GCA_031364935.1 Candidatus Eiseniibacteriota bacterium | reverse complement strand
GCCGTCGGGATCATCACGCTCGAGGACATTGTCGAGGAGCTGGTCGGCGACATCGAGGACGAGCACGACTCGGCGGGGATGAGGTAGGCGAGCGGCGCGACGCAGGTGCGGCGCCGGGAAGCCCGCACGGATCAGCCCGGGTGGCGGAATGGCATACGCAGGGGACTTAAAATCCCCTGGGGGAAACCCCATGCAGGTTCGAGTCCTGCCCCGGGCAAGAGCCCGTCAGTTCACGCTCGTGTCGACGTGCGTCGAGAGATGGTCACGCGAGGGGATCCGGCGCCCGGACTTCGGGTGCACCACGCGCACCTCGAACCCGTAGCGATCCAGGCCGAAGTGGCGGTCGATCCGCCGTAGGAGTCCTTCCACCGTGGCGTCCGCGCGAATGGTGCGGCCCCGGCGCGTCGTGCCGCGGGCCCGAACGACTCCCGCCTCGAACCCCGCTTGATAGGCGCGCCGGATGACGCGCTCCAGACTTTTCCAATGGCTGCGCTGAAGCTTCTTCAATACCTGGGCCTGCGTCATGGAACCTCCGCCGGGTACCCCGGGAGTGCAGTGCTGGCCTGTGAAAACGCGATGCACGGCCGACTCCCGTCTACAAGTATATCACCTCTGCGCGCCCTGGAGTCGCTATGAGGCGTCCCATTTTCCCAGTATGCATCGGGTCAATCGGAGCAGCGCGGGGCGGTGGCCGGCGACCCAGCGATAGGCCCGCTCCGCCAACCATGCGAGTCCGGGGATGTGCCGGTACAGCCACAACGCCCATCCTAGTCGGGGCGCGTACGACAGCGCCCGGAACACCGCCTCCGCACCGCTCGACCACCGGCCGTCAGGATCGCGGAGCTGCACCGCCTCCGCGAAGCGTTCCCGGGGGATCTCGGGGAATTGCCCGGCGACCTCTTGATAGGGCGCGTAGTCGACCCGGTCGCCGGTAATGGCCCGCCATCGCGCGATCCATTCGAGGCAGAAGTCGCACTCGCCGTCGTAAATGAGCAGGGGTTTCATTTGAGGAATCGTGGAAACGACACATTCGCGGTCATGCCATCAGCGACCGGGGATGGAGCCGGAGTCAGCGGAGACACTCTGAAGGAGGCTTCTATAGGACAGTAGGAATTGACTCTCAGACATTCTGGGGCGGTTGGTCGGTGGCGTGCCCCGAGGGTGCCCCAGGAGGCGGCCCACATCGAGCAAGCTGTCGGGCACGCCGCCGCGAGGCGACCAGACGAGCTCCGTCACGGAGCAAGACTGCGCTCTGAAGTGTGGTGGGAGTTTGTGGTGGCCGCGGCCTGCAAAGACAACGTAACGGCAACTGTCCGAGAAGCTGGCCTCATGCTCGACCGTTATCTCGAAACGGCCGTCGGTGCCCCCCTCCTGGATGAGGATCAGACTATCCACAGGGCCGCTGCCCTTGATGTATTTGACCCGGTCGAAGCGGTATCGAGTGACCACTGTGTGCGGGATGCCCAGCGACTCGATACGAGTGGCCGTACCGACAAAAATAAGGTCGGCCTGCTCTACCAGCTCTTTGAGGGAGGCGAGACTACAGAGCCCCAACGCTGACCCGCACTCCACGGTCGTGGCGAGGAATACTGCGGCAACCACGACGGAGGCGCGTCGCGTATGGCGGTTCCTCGATACGTAGGCAAGGGGGGCAGAGCGCATGACTCGACGCTAGTACAGAAACGGTATGGCTGACACTCCCTTCTCGCCATGCGGATACGGTCCTTGCCCGACAGGGAAACAAGGCGTAGAACCTGGACGTATAGGCCACGTCAACTCGTCCCGCCCCCAGGCCCCAGGAGGCCCCGATGCTCAGCACCCGCGGTCTGGTCAAGGTCTACCCCGGTCCGGTCACGGCCTTGAACGGCGTGGACCTGGACGTCGCGCCGGGCATGTTCGGCCTCTTGGGTCCGAACGGGGCGGGGAAGTCCACGTTCATGAAGATCCTGGCCGGACTGCTTGAGCCCACGTCCGGGACCGTAACGCTCGACGGCGCGGACATCGTCAAGAATCCCGAGTCGGTCTGGCCCCGCCTGGGCTACCTGCCTCAGGAGTTCGGCTTCTACCCGCATCTGACGGGCGAAGCCATGCTCGCGCACCTCCTCACGCTGAAGGGCGTGAAGACGCCGCAGGGGCAAAAGAAGCTGGTCGCCGAACTGTTCGACCGCGTGAACCTCACCTTCGCGGCCAAGCGCCAGGTGAAGGGGTACTCCGGCGGCATGCGGCAGCGCCTGGGCATCGCGCAGGCGATCGCGGGGAATCCGCGCCTCATCATCGTGGACGAGCCGACCGCGGGGCTCGATCCCGAGGAGCGGCTCCGCTTCTACCATCTGCTCTCCGAGCTGGCCGCGGATCGGATCGTGCTTCTCTCCACCCACATCGTCGAGGACGTGGCGGTTCTCTGTCCCCGCTTCGCGATCATCCAGTCGGGAAGATTGCTGACGGTCACCACTCCCGGTGAGGCGCGCGCGGCGATCAGCGGCGCCATGTTCGAGGGAACGGTGAGCGTGGAGGACCTCGCGCGGCTGGGCGGGGAGCGGATGGTCACGCAGGCGCTTCTGGTGGAAGGGACGAACCGCGCGCGTGTCTTCGAGCCCTCGGGCGTGGCGC
>JANLXD010000138.1:0-7814 GCA_031364935.1 Candidatus Eiseniibacteriota bacterium | reverse complement strand
CGATGCAGGGCGCCGCCGAAGCCGCCCTCGCAGATGCGGTCGCCGAACGCGGGGCGAAGGGCGGAATGGTGCTGACTCTCGACCCGAAGACCGGCGACGTCCTCGCCCTCGCCGAGGCGCCGGGCTTCGACCCGAATCGCTTCCGCGAGCTCGACTACGCCGACACCCGCGCCCGCGCCTTCAGCGACGTCGTCGAAGCCGGCTCGACCATGAAGGTCTTCCTCACCGCCTCGGCCCTCGACAACGGCGACATCGACGAAAACGTGCTGCTCGACACCGGGGACGGCTCGATCAAGGTGCGTGGCAAGCTGATCAAGGATCGCGATCCCTTCGGCATCCTGACCCCCGCCGACGTCCTGCGTGTGTCGTCCAACGTCGGCGCCGTCCAGGTCGCGCAACGCATGGGCCCCGAGGCGCAGCATCGCGGACTCAGCCGCTTCGGCTTCGGCGCGCTGTCGGGCTCGGGCTTTCCGACCGAGGCGGCGGGTCTGCTGCGGGCGTGGCAGCGCTGGAAGCCCGTCGACCAGGCGACGATCGCGTTTGGCCAGGGCGTTTCGGTGACACCGATCCAGCTGGCGTCGGCGCTCGCGGCGCTCGCCAACGACGGCATCCGCATGGCCCCGCGGATCGTGCTCGCCCGCCGCAAGAACGGTGGGGACTGGCAGCACAGCGAGCCTCGCTCGGCCGGGCGGGCGGTGTCCCCGGAGACCGCGCGCAAGACCCTCGACATGATGCAGACCGTCGTCAGCTCCACCGGCACCGGCCGCTTCGCCGGCCTCGCAGGCGTCGCCGTCGCGGGCAAGACCGGCACGGCCCAGAAGTCGGATGAAGGCGGCGGCGGCTATCGCGCCGGGCGCTACATCTCCTCGTTCATCGGCATGGCTCCGGCGCAGAACCCGCGCGTGGTCGGCCTGGTCATCCTGGACGAGCCCCGCGGCGCCTACTACGGCGGCTCGGTCGCCGCGCCCGTCTGGCGCGACATCGTGGCCACCTGGGCGGCCCAGGGGCGCGGACCGATCGCGCTGCCGGCGACCGTGCTTCCAACCTTGGTGGCGGCACCGCGGACCGGCGGCGACGCGATCCCCGACGTGAGGCTCCTCGAAGCTGACCGTGCGGCCGAGGTGCTGGAGCGGGCCGGGTTCACGGCGCGCGTCCAGGGGCGCGGCGGGCGCGTCGCGGTCCAGGAGCCGCCCGCCGGAACGCCGGCGCGGCGCGGCGCGCTCGTGGTGGTGACGCTGACCCCTGAGGCCGGCGGCGTGGACGTCGTGGTGCCGGATCTCCGCGGGCTCCCGGTGCGGGACGCGCTCTCGCGCCTCTCGGCGCTGGCGATTCCCGTAGGGCGCGTCGTCGGAAGCGGAAGCGTCGTGACCCAGACTCCGGAGCCCGGCCGTCTCGTTCGTCCCGATACGCGGTGCACCCTCACCCTGGCGCCACGGGGGACGTGATCGCGTCCGGCATTCGCGAAGCCGCGGCGCTGCCGCGGATCGTCGGAGCCCTGGAGACCCGAGGGGCCCCGGCCGGTGAGTGGACGCGCGTGCAGTTCGACTCCCGCGAAGTGGGGCCGGGCGATCTCTTCGTCGCGGTGCCCGGAGAGAAGATCGACGGACACGCGTTCATTCCGGGGGCGATGCGCCGCGGAGCGGTCGCCGCCGTCGTCGAGCGCTTCACGCCCGAAGCGGCGTGGCCCGAGGTGCGGGTCCGGAGCGCGCGCCGCGCGCTCGCGATCCTGGCCGCCGAGGAGACCGATCATCCCTCCCACGACCTGCTCGTCGTGGGCGTGACGGGGACGAACGGCAAGACCACCACGACGCACCTGATCCGCGCGGCGCTGCGCGAGCGCGGCGAGCGCGTCGGCCTGATCGGCACCGTCGGCTACGAGCTGAACGGGGAGCATGAGCCCGCGCCGCACACGACGCCCGAAGCGCCCCATCTGGCCCGCCTGTTTCGGCGCTTCGCCGACCAGGGGGCCACGGCGGTCACGATGGAGGTGTCGTCCCACGCGCTCGCGCAGGACCGCACCTACGGGCTCGCCTTCGACGTGGGCGTGTTCACCAATCTGACCCAGGATCATCTCGATTTCCACGGCACCATGGAAGACTACCGCCATGCGAAGGCCCGCCTCTTCCGCGCCGAATCGCGCGGGGACCGCACCAAGACGATGACCGGCGTCTTCAACATGGAAGACCCCGCCGGCCGGTGGATCCGCGCGCGCGCCGAGGCGCCCACGCTGGGATACGGGGACCACGGGGCCTCCGAGATCACCGCCGAGGAGACGCGCCTCTCCGCTTCGGGCGCGCGCCTCCAGATCCGCCATCCGCGCGGCGTGGTCCCGGTCGCGCTCCGGCTCCGCGGCCGCTTCAACGTGATGAACGCGCTCGCGGCCTTCGCCGCCGCCTACGCGGCCGGCACGCCTCCCGAGGCGATCGCGCTCGGGCTGGAGTCGGTCGAGGCGGTGCCCGGGCGTCTCGAGCCGGTGGACGCGGGGCAGCCGTTCCAGGTGCTGGTCGACTACGCGCACACGCCCGACGCGCTGGAGCGGGCGCTGGAAGCGGTGCGCGCGTTCGGCCCGCGGCGACTGATCTGCGTCTTCGGCTGCGGCGGCGACCGCGACCGCGGGAAGCGGCCGTTGATGGGCTCCGCGGCGGCCCGTCTCGCCGATCTGGTGATCATCACCTCCGACAATCCGCGGAGCGAGGACCCGGCCGCGATCGTGGCCGAGATCCAGCGGGGCGCGGTCGGGACCGCCGAGGTGCGCACCGTGGTCGACCGGAGCGAGGCAATCGCCGCCGCGATCGAAGCGGGCGCGGTGGGGGATGCCATCCTGATCGCGGGGAAGGGGCACGAGACCTACCAGATCCTCGGACAGGAGACGATCCCGTTCGACGATCGCGTGGTGGCGCGGGACGCGCTTCGCGCGAGGGGATTCTCAAGTTGAGCGCGACCGCCAAAGGCTGGCTCACTCTGGAGGGTGTCCTCCGCGCCACGGGGGGATCTCTGGCACCGGGGGCCGCGCCGGGCCCCGATCCGAGGGCCCAGTTCACGGGCTGCGCCATCGACAGCCGGGCGCTCGAGCCGGGGGACCTGTTCGTCCCGCTCCCCGGCACGCGCGCCGACGGTCACGACTTCATCGCCGCGGCGCTTCAGGGCGCGGCCGCGGGCAGCCTGATCGGGCGCGACCGGCCCGTCCCGCCCGCGGCGGCCGCCACGCGGAAGCCGATCGTGCGCGTGGAGGATCCGCTCCAGGCCCTCCAGGCGCTCGGGCGGTGGTGCCGCGACATGGCGGGGATCCCGGTGGTGGCGATCACCGGCTCGAACGGAAAGACCACGACCAAGGAGATGATCGCGGCGGTCCTCGCGACGTCGCGCCGCGTGCACAAGAACGTCGGAAATCTCAACAATCACATCGGCGTGCCGCTGACCCTGACCCGGCTCCGCCCGGAGCATGAGGCGCTGGTGATCGAGATGGGAATGAGCGCGCGGGGCGAGATCCGGGACCTCGCGGCGATGGCCTCCCCCACGATCGGCGTCCTGACCAACGCGTCGGCGGCGCATCTCGAGCAGCTGGGCTCGGTGGAGGAGGTCGCGCGCGCGAAGAGCGAGCTGGCCGACGCGCTACCGACCCAGGGACTCCTGGTGCTGAACGCCGACGATCCGCTTCTCTGGCCCATGAACCGCGAGCGAATCTTGAGGAAGACCTCCTACGCGCTCGACAACCCCGACGCCGACCTCCGCCCCCGCCGGGTGCAGGTGGACGCCGCGGGCGGGACGCGATTCACGCTGATGGACGGGAGCGAGGGAACGCTCGCGCTCCTGGGCCGCCACAACGTGCGCAACGCGCTCGCGGCGATCGCGGTGGGGGACGAGCTTCAAGTCCGGCGTCCGGCGGCCTTGGCCGCGCTCGCGGCGCTCCGCCCCGCGAGACATCGGCTGGAGGTGATCCGGGCGGGCGGCGTGACGGTGCTGGACGACGCCTACAACGCGAACCCCGCCTCGATGGCCGAAGCGCTCACGATTCTCGGATCGATGGAGGCGTCCGGGGAACGGCTCGCCGTTCTCGCAGACATGCTCGAGCTGGGGCCGGACAGCGAGTCGCTCCACGAGCAGGTGGGACGCGCGGTGCCGGCGGAGGCCTGGCTCTACGTGGCCGGCGCCTTCGCTGCCGCCGTCGAGCGCGGCGCGCGCGCGGCCGGCGTGCCCGCGGCGCGCATCCGCCGCTTCGAGGACGTGGAGGCGATGGCCGCGGCCGTCCGCGCCGAGGCGAAGGCGGGCGACCTCGTGCTGGTCAAGGCATCGCGCGGCATGCGGCTCGAGCGCGTGGTGCAGGCGCTCGCTCCGGCTCCCCCGGGTCCGGCGAGCGGCGCCGGCGCGCCCGACGCGCTGACCCAGGCGGGGAGGGAGTAGCGATGCTCTATCACCTCCTCTACCCGCTCCATCAGCACTTCCCGCCGCTGAATGTTTTCCGCTACATCACGTTCCGCGCCGCCTACGCGCTGGCCACCGCGCTCTTCATCGCCCTGGTCCTGGGGCCCCCGGTCATTCGCAGGCTCCGCGCCATGAAGATCGGCCAGAAGGTGCGCGACGACGGGCCGCAGAGTCATCTCCCCAAGGCGGGGACGCCCACCATGGGGGGCGTCCTGATCGTCATCGCGATCGCGCTCTCAACGCTTCTCTGGGCGAATCTCGCCAACCGCTTCGTCTGGATCGCGCTCCTGGCCACGCTCTGGATGGGGCTCGTGGGATTCCTGGACGACTACCTCCGCGTGGTGAAGAACATGCGGAAGGGACTCCTCGGGCGCTACAAGCTCGCGGGACAGATCATCCTGGGGCTGGCGGTCTTCGCCGCCGTGTACTTCGTTCCCACGCACGGAATGCTCGACCCGGGCGAGACCAACGTCCCCTTTCTCAAGCGGACGGTCGTGGACTTCGGATGGCTCTACCTGCCGTTCGTGATCCTGGTGGTCACCGGCGCGTCGAACGCCGTGAACCTGGCGGACGGACTGGACGGCCTGGCGGCCGGAATGGCTGCCTTCGCGGCGGTCGCTCTCGGGGGGATGTGCTACATCACCGGCCACGTCAAGTTCTCGCAATACCTTCAAGTTCCGTACATCGCCGGGGCCGGGGAGCTGGCGGTCTTCTGCGCCGCCATCGTGGGCGCCACCTTGGGGTTCCTCTGGTGGAACTGCCATCCCGCGGACGTCTTCATGGGGGACACGGGCTCCCTCTCCCTGGGCGCCGCGCTCGGCACCGTGGCGGTGCTGATCAAGCGCGAATTCCTCCTGGCCATCGTCGGCGGCGTCTTCGTTTTGGAGGCGCTCTCGGTCATGGCGCAGGTGTTCTCGTTCAAGCTTCGAGGGATTCGCATATTCAAAATGGCGCCGTTGCACCATCATTTTGAGCTGAGCGGATGGAAGGAAACCCGCGTCGTGGTCCGGTTCTGGATCGCGGCCGCCATCTGCGCCCTATTGGCCCTGAGCACGCTGAAGCTCCAATGAACGTCGCCATCAAGCCCTGGTTCGCCGGAAAACACGCCCTCGTCGTCGGGCTCGCTCGGAGCGGCACCGCCGCCGCCAAGCTCCTCGCCCGCCACGGCGCGTCCGTGCGCGCGATCGACCGCCGGCGGGCCGACGAGCTGGGTCCCGAAGCGGCCGCGCTCGAGGAACTGGGGATCGAGCTTCAGACCGGCGGCATGGAGCCCCCCGCCCTGGAGGGGCGCGACCTGGTGGTCGTGAGCCCCGGCGTCCCGCTCGACCTGCCGCTCTTCCGCGAGGCAGAGCGGCGGGGGATTCCGATCGCCGCGGAGATCGAGCTGGGCTTCGCGGTGGCGCGCGCCCCGATCATCGCGGTCACCGGGACCAACGGGAAGAGCACGACGGTGGAGCTTCTGGGCGCAATGGGCCGCGCGTCCGGGCGTCCCACCGAGGTGCTGGGCAACATCGGAACCGCCCTGTCGGAGCGCGCCGAGACGGTGCCCGAGGAGGGGCTGCTCGTCGTCGAGGTCTCGAGCTTCCAGCTCGAATCGTGCGAGCGATTCCGCCCGAAGGTGGGGGTGGTGCTGAACGTGACGCCCGACCACCTGGACCGCCACGGCACGCTGGAGCGCTACGCGGCGATCAAGGCGCGGCTCTTCGTCCAGCAGACCGAGGAGGACTACCGCGTCCAGCCGCTCGCCGATCCGCGGCTCGTCGCGCTGCTCCGCCCGATGCGATCGAAGCCGCTCTGGTTCGGGTTCACGGACCCCACGGGCGACGGCGTCTGGGAGCAGGGAGGCTCGATCCGCTTCCGCTTCGAGGGCCGCGAGGGGACGCTGATCCGCCGCGACGACGCGCGGCTGAAGGGTCCGCACAACACCGAGAACATGGCCGCGGCCGCCGCCGCGGCGCTCGCGGTCGGGATCCCCGAACGCGCGATCGCGCAGAGCCTGCGCGAGTTCCACGGGCTCCCGCACCGACTCACGCTGGTGGCCGAGATCGGCGGCGTGCGCTACGTGAACGACTCCAAGGCGACCAACGTCGATTCGCTGAAGCGAGCTTTGGAGTCGTTCGACGCGCCCCTGACGCTCATCGCCGGCGGACGCGACAAGAACGGCGACTTCCCGTCCTTGGCGCCGCTGGTCATGGAAACGGTGCGCCGCGCAATCTACCTGGGCGAAGCGGCGCCGATCCTCGAGCGAGCCTGGCCACACGTTCCGGCCACCCGGGCGGCCACGCTCGAGGACGCGGTGCGGCTCGCGCGCCTCGATACGCCGGCGGGCGGCATCGTCCTGCTCTCGCCCGGCTGCGCCTCGTACGACATGTTCCGGAACTTCGAGGAGCGCGGAGCGCGCTTCGAGGCGGCCGTCCACGAACTCCAGCGGGAAGCCGCGCGGGTGAAGCCGTGAGCCTGGTCCTCGACCGCGCGCGGCGGCCCGACCTCAAGCTGATCGTGCCCGTGATCTGCCTCGTGGCGCTGGGGCTGGTCATGGTTTTTTCCTCGAGCGCGAGCCTCGCCGCGCACCGGTATCAGTCCGAGACCTTCTTCCTGAAGCGCCACCTGATCCGCGTTCTCCTGGGGGGCGCCCTGCTCGTGCTCCTCGCCCGAGCCGACTACCACGTGCTGCGCCGCGTCGCACCCTGGGCGCTGGGCGGCACGGTGCTCCTCCTCGGCGTTCTTCTCGCGGTGGGTGGCGCGGTGCGCGGGGCGAACCGGTGGCTCTCCTTCGCGACGGTCACGATCCAGCCCACGGAGATCGCGCGCGTGGCGTGCGTCATCTATCTGGCCAAGCTCCTCGATCGAAAGGGGGAGCGAATGACCTCCTTCCGCGAAGGGGTGCTCCCGGCGGTGCTCGTGCTCGGCCTGATGGCGTTCTTGATCCTCCTCCAGCCCAATCTTGGAAGCACCATTGCCCTCCTGGTCACGGGGCTCGTCATGCTCCACCTCTCGGGCGCACGGACGCGCCACCTGGCGCTCCTCGTCGTGGCCGGCGTGATCGTCGCGTCGCTCGCGGTCTCCCACAACGGCTACATGATGGAGCGGGTCCAGGGATGGCTCGCCCAGTGGGGACACGGGCGGTCCGACGCGCTGGGGAAGAATTGGCAGGTCTCGCAGTCGATCCTGGCTCTCGGCTCGGGCGGCGTCCTGGGCGCCGGGCCGGGGCACGGGCTTCAAAAGGTCTTTTTCCTTCCCGACCCGCACACCGATTTCATCTTCGCGGTGATCGGGGAGGAGCTGGGTCTGTTGGGAACGGCGGGCGTGCTCGCCCTCTTCGCGGTTCTCTTCCTGCGCGGGCTCAAGGTCGCATCGGGAGCCCCGGACCGCTTCGGCTATCTGCTCGGCCT
>JANLXD010000124.1:0-4306 GCA_031364935.1 Candidatus Eiseniibacteriota bacterium | reverse complement strand
TCCAGGTGCTGGCGTACGTCGGCGACATCCGCGTCTACCGATTCGGGCAATCCATCTTCCAGTTCATCGCCGATACCTACGGCATCCAGAAGATCGGCGAAATACTGAAGCGGACCCGCCGGATGGGGAGCATGGAGCGCGCTCTCGAGTCGTCCACGGGCCTCACCGTCGAGGTGCTGTCCAAGAAGTGGCAGGAGGCGGTGCGGAGGGAATACCTGCCGCAGATCGCCGACTTCGAGAAACCCGACGCCATCGCCTCGAAGCTGACCGACTCGGAGCACGACTTCTCCAACTTCAACGTCGCGGTCGGGGTCTCTCCGTCGGGGACGCAGATGGTCTACATCTCCGACAAGAGCATGTACAACAACGTCTACCTCGCGTCGGCGATCGACGGGAAGGTCTTCAAGAAGCTGGTGGAGGGGGAACGCACCGCCTCCTTCGAGCAGCTCCGCTTCTTCAGCACCTCCATCGCGTGGTCCCCCGACGAGAAGACCGTCGCGCTGCCGGCCAAGGTCGGCGGGGAAGACGCGATCTATCTGATCGAGATCCCCTCGGGAAAGATCAAACGAAAGCTGCGCTTCGGCCTCGACGCGATCTACTCGCCGAGCTGGTCGCCTGACGGGCGGCGGATCGCGTTCGTCGGGATCAAGCACGGCTGGTCGCACCTGATGGTCGCGGACGCCGACGGGAAAAACCTGACGCAGCTCATGGGCGGACCGTATGCCGTGCGCGAGCCGGTGTGGTCGCCGGACGGGACCAAGCTGGCCTTCGCGACCGACCAGGGGGAGGGGACCGACCTCTCGCGGCTCATCTTCGGGAAGCTCCGCTTGGCGCTGTTCGACATGGAGGCCCGCCGGGTGACGGTGATGCCGAAGCAGCGCGGGTCGAACTTCTCCCCGCAATGGATGCCCGACGGCAAGTCGCTCGTCTACGTCTCGGACCGGGCGGGCATCCCCAACATCTACCGCATGGATCTGGCGACCGCCGACTCCTACCGGCTTTCGAATCTCTTGAACGGCGTGTCGGGGATCGTGGCGGACGCGCCCTGCATCTCCCTCTCCTCGGATGGGAAACGGCTTCTGTTCACGGCGTTCACCCGCGGCGGCTGGGACATCTATTCGGTGCGCGACCCGCGCCGCTTCCTCGCGCCGTCGTCCGATCTCATCGCGGGCGCCGACGCCCGTTCCCTGTCGCTCGCGCCGATCGGAACGCGGGTGGAAGCCGCGGCCGGGACCTCCGAGACGCTCGCGCCTGACAGCGCGGTCGCGCGTGCCATGGCGCCCGCGTCCGCCATGGCGCCCGCGTCCGCCACGGCGCCCGCGTCCGCCACGGCGCCCGCGGCGGACAGCTCGGCCGTGGTGGACACAACGCTCGCCCTCTACGTGCAGCAGGTCTATCGCGAGCCCCTGGCCGACAGCACCACCTTCGTGCGGCTCCCCTACAAGGCCCGGTTCTCCCGCGACTTCATCTCGGGCGGCGCCCTCTTCGCGTCGAACGTCGGATTCGCGGGATCGAGCGTGATCTCCTTCAGCGACGTGCTCGGCAACCACAACGTCCTCGCGGTGCTGAACCTGTACGGAGGCTTGACCGACTCGGACATCTACCTCGCGTACACCAACTTGGCGCGCCGGACCAACTACGGGTTCGCCGTCTTCCAGTACCGGAACGACCTCCTCCTCTTCTCGGCTCCGTCGAGCGACGACGTCGAGAGCCAGATCTACCGCGGCGGCGCCATCTTCTTTTCGCGCCCCTTCAGCCGATTCCGGCGGTTCGAGTACGGGATCGAGGCGGCGGCCCTGAGCGAGCGCGTGCTCCGGTTCAACTACGACCTGGGCACCGTCGCCACTCTCCGCAACAACGGCGAATTCTTCTATGTGGCCCCAAACATCGGCCTGGTCGCCGACAACGCGCTCTACGGAACCACGGGTCCGATCAACGGGGGGCGCTCGCGCTACACCGTGGAGTCCGCGATCGGGGACGTGCACTACACCACGGGACTCATGGATTGGCGCCGGTATACGAACATCCACCGGCGATTCTCGATCGCCCAGCGGCTGATCGCCGGCTCCTCCTTCGGGCGGGACCCGCAGCTCTTCCGATTCGGCGGCGCCTTCACGTATCGGGGCGTGGACTACGGCGATCTCAAGGGGTCGCGCGCCCTGCTCGGCAATCTCGAGCTGCGCTTCCCCCTGATCGAGCAGCTTCGGCTGGGATGGCCGCTCGCGATCAACCTGGGCGGGATCAACGGCGTCGCCTTCGTCGACGCCGCCTCCGCGTGGGACAAGGACCACGATCCGGTCTTCTTCAACAGCACGGGCGGGCTACGGACGAAGGACCTGCACCTGGCGTTCGGGTTCGGAGCCCGCGTGAACCTGGGCTATTTCATTCTCCGCTACGACTACGCGCGCGAGCACCGCCTCGAGGGCGGTGTGGGGAAGCCGCGGCATTTCGTGACCTTCGGCGCCGAATTCTAGGCCGCCCGCACTATGTGGCTCGCGTGGGACCGGGCGATCTTCCGCGCCATCCACCTCGGGCTGCACCATCCGTGGCTGGATCCCATCTTCCGATTCCTGACCGATCCGGGCCCGTACAAGATCCCCGTTTTCGTGCTGATCGGGCTCCTCTTCCTGACGCGCGGGAGGCGCGGGGCGATCGGTCTCCTGGCGGTGGTCCTCACCGTCGCGGCCGCGGACCAGCTCTCGTCCAAGGTGCTGAAGCCGATCTTCAGGCGCGCGCGACCGTCGGTCGTCCTACCCGATGCGCGGCCCCTCTTCGGCATCCGGCGCACGAACGCTTTCCCGTCGGGGCATGCGACCAACAGCTTCGCGGCCGCGCCGATCGTGGCCTACGTGTTTCCCGAGGCGCGCGTCGCGGTCTACATCGTCGCGGCCGCGGTCGCCTTCTCGCGCATCTACGTCGGCGACCACTGGCCGTCGGACGTGGTGGGCGGGACGATCCTCGGGCTGACGATGGGATTCCTGGGGCGGAAGGCGCTCATCCGCCTGGAGCGGACGCTGGCCGCGCGTCGCCGCCCAGGCGAAGAATCGCCCAGTGCCGTCCCGTCACGCCCGAATCCCGCCGGTATGAGTAGAAGCGATCCGGCCGGCACGCCGTACACTCAGGCGCGGCCGCCAACCGGGCGGCGGCGACGCCGGCGCTCTCCAGAGAGGCCGCGATCGCGGCGGGCAGATCGAGGGCGAATCGGCCGCTCCGATGGGGTTTCAAGAGGAAGGTAGGAAAGCGGGCGGCCACTTCGGAACCAATGGGGTAGCAGCAGGCATGAATGCACGGACCGATGACCACGTGAATCTCCGACGGGGGGATGCCGTGCCGCGCCAGCGTCTCCAGGGCGCGGACGCCGATCCCCATGGTGGTGCCGCGCCATCCCGAGTGGAGGAGCGCGCCCCAGGCTCCGTCGCGCGAGACGAGCGCGACCGGGGCGCAGTCGGCCACGCTCACGGCGGCCCACGGATCTCCGGCGCGGAGGATGAACCCGTCGGCTTCGGCGCCCGCGGCCGCGGGAGAAACGATGGTGGTGCCGTGCACCTGTCGGATGCGACGCGGCTCGGCCTCATCCATCGCGGCCTCCTTCCGGACGCGGGCGATGTTCTCGAGCACCGCCTCCTCGCGGTCGCCGGCCCGAAGACCGACGTTCAGCGAAGCGAAGGGGCCCTCGCTCAAGCCGCCGAGGCGGGTGGTCATGGCGAAGAGGGCTCCGTCCGGGAGCGCGCCCGACGGCGCGGTCCAGAAGAGGGGCTTGCCCCCCTCGGTGTCGGTGTCCGTGCGATCCGTGGTTGGCGCGCTCACGTCCGCCACTTTGCGGCCGTCCGCGCGCTCGCGCAAGCCGGATGCCTCGTCCTCCTCGCCGCGGCGGGCTGCGCGCGGGCGCCGGTTGTGGTTTCGGGCGCGGGCGCGGGCTCGGGCGCGAAGGCGCGGGCGCACTTCCTCGCGGCGTTCGCGCGCGCCGAGCCGGCATCGCGGGGCGTCGGCGCGCTCTCGCTCCGGCACGGCGAGACCCGGGAGGGAACGCTCGACGTCCGATGGGCGTCGGATGCGGAGAGCATCGTCGTGGTCGGCTACGTCGGCCCCGTGCGCGCCCTCGACGCCACGCTTCTGGGGGATTCTCTCTTCGTGGCGCTTCGTCCGATGGAGCTGGGGCTGGCCGGGTCGGTCCTGGCCGAGGAGGGGCTTGGGCCTCAGGGTCTCCGCTTCCTCGCGCGGCCCTGGGACTTCAGTCCGCCGTGGATCCGATCCGCGGTCGAGCACGGGACCGTGGAGCCGTGGGGCGACGGATGGAGAGTGGCGG
>JANLXD010000113.1:0-7999 GCA_031364935.1 Candidatus Eiseniibacteriota bacterium | reverse complement strand
CGTAGAGCCCGAAGAGCGAGTTGGCCTGGCTGGAAAACGCCGCGACCAGGGCCTCGCTGTTCACGCCCGGCGTCGGAATGTGCCCGCCCAGCCGGTAGACGCAGAGGAGCGCCAGCGTGAAGAGAAGCCGGCGCTTCAGCTCCGGAATCCGGAAGACGTTCTGAGCCTTTTCCAGCATCGACACGGGCTATTCGGCTCCCTTTTTCACGCCGGCATTCTTTTTCACGCCAGCATCCTTCTTCACGCCGCGCGGACGCCGCACCCGCGGAACCGGGAGCTTCACCGAGCCGCCCGCTGCCTCGATCTTGGCCTTGGCCGACTCGCTCACAGCGTCCACCTCGACGTGGAGCGCGATCGAGAGATCACCGGTGCCCAGGATCTTCACCGGGAGGTTGCCCCGGTCGATCAGCCGCTTCGCCTTCAGGGTTTCGCGGTTCACCGGCTCGCCCGCGCTGAAGCGTGCGAGCAAGGCCAGGTTCACCACCTGGTGCGGCACGCGATGGATGTTCGTAAATCCAACTTTTGGCAGCCGCCGCTGGATCGGCATCTGGCCGCCCTCGAACCAGCGCGCCACCTTGCCGCCCGAGCGGGCGTGCTGCCCCTTGTGGCCGCGTCCGGCGGTGCCGCCCAGACCCGATGCCGGGCCCAGACCGCGCCGCTTGGAGCGGTGCCGCGCGCCCTTGGCCGGCCTCAGCGTGCCGAGCCCCATGGTGCGAACGCGGGGAGCCGCTGTCGCGGTGGCGGCAGCGCCCGCGCGCTTGGTCGTCTTGGAGCCCTTGGGGGAGCCCTTGGGGGCGGATCCGCCATGCGCGGCCTTCTCGCCCTTGCGGTCGCTACGACGCGACGGCATCACGCACCCCCTTTGTCGGCGTGCGCCTTGTCGGCGGCCGTCTTCTTGTCGGCGGCCGTCTTGGCGACTTTCGCCTTGGACGCGGCGGTGTTGACGCCGGTCCTGGCGGCGCTCAGCTTGGCCGTGCCGGCCTTGGTGGCGCCCTTATGGGCAGCGCCCGTCCCGTCGTGGGAATCGACGGCCACCAGATAGGCGACAGTCGCGATCATGCCGCGGATCTGCGGCGTGTCCGTGTGAATCACCGTGTCGTGCGGATGCCGTAGACCCAGAGCCGCGAGCGTCCGCTTGTGGCGCTCGAGGCACCGGATCTTGCTTTTCACCTGTGTGATCTTAAGCTGCGCCATTTTTGTCCACCACTTTGCGTCGAATGCCCAACAGCTCGTCCACCGTCTTCCCGCGCATCGCGGCCACTTCACTGGCGCGCCGGAGCGACTGCAATCCCATCACCGTCGCGCGGACCACGTTGTGCGGATTCCCCGACCCCAGCGACTTGGTGAGGATGTCCTGGATCCCGGCCGCCTCGAGCACGGCGCGGATGGCGCCGCCCGCGATGACTCCGGTTCCGGCCGTCGCGGGCTTCATGAGCACCCGTCCCGCGCCGAAATGTCCGATCACTTCATGAGGAATCGTGGTCCGGATCATCGGCACTTCGAACATCCGCTTCTTGGCGCCCTCGCCCGCCTTCCGGATCGCGTCCGAGACTTCGTTGGCCTTCCCCAGACCCACGCCCACCTTCCCCTTGCCGTCGCCCACCGCCACGATGGCGTTGAAGCTGAACCGGCGTCCGCCCTTCACGACCTTGGCGACGCGATTCACGTTGATGACGCGCTCGATGAACTCGGAATCGGTCTGAGACGGCCCGCGGCCGCGCATTTGATGGGCCATAGTTCTCCTAGAAGTACTTTAGAAGTTAAGGCCGCCCTCGCGGGCGCCGTCTGCGACCGCTTTCACGCGACCGTGATAAAGGTATCCGCCTCGGTCGAAGCAGACGCGCAGGAAGCCTTTTTCCATGGCCACTTGCGCGAGCCGCTTTCCGACAGCCTTGCCGGTGTCGACCTTTCCCTTGGCCGTCTTCGCGCCCGCCCGAATCTCCCCGTCCAGCGAGGAAACCGTGAGCAGCGTGCGGCCCGCGAGATCGTCCACCAGCTGAGCATAGATGTGGTTCAAGCTCCGATAGACGGTGAGGCGCGGCCGCTCGGCCGTACCCGACACCTTGCGCCGGATCCGCATGTGGCGGCGCTTGCGCCCTGCCAGTCTCGCTTTGCCTTTCATCGCTCCGTGCGCTCCAATCCGGCTTTACGCCGTCTTCCCGCCGGCGGCCTTGCCCGCCTTGCGTCGGACGTACTCGCCCGCGTACTTGATTCCCTTCCCCTTGTAAGGCTCCGGCGGCCGGTAGCCGCGGATGTTCGCCGCCACCTGTCCCACCAGCCCCTTGTCGTGGCCGCTGACGTGGAGCTTGGTCGGGCTCTCCACGGTGATGGTGATTCCGGCCGGCGCTTCGTATTCGATGGGGTGGCTGAAGCCCAGCTGGAGCGTCAGCTTCTTGCCCGCCATCTGCGCCCGGTAGCCGGTCCCCGTGATCTCGAGCGTCTTGGTGAAGCCCTGCGTCACGCCGTGGACCATGTTGGCCAGGATCGCGCGCGTCGTGCCGTGCATGGCGAGCGCCTGCTTCCCGCCCCCCACCTGCTCCACCACGACCTCTTTCGGGTCCACGGTCACTTCCACGCCGTGGCCCAGCGGGAACAGCATCTCCCCCTTCGGGCCCTTCACCCGGATGACGCGCCCGTCCCGTGAGACGGCGACGCCGCTCGGGATCAGGATCGGTTTCTTGCCTACGCGCGACGGCATGATCGGCTCCCCTTCATGACTGCCTGGCCCTGGCTACCAAAGTTTGCAGAGATACTCGCCACCCAGCCCCTCGTCGCGCGCCTCGAGATCGGTCATGATCCCGGAGGGCGTCGAGATGAGCGCGGTGCCAAGTCCACCCTGCACCTTGGGAATCTGATGACGGCGGACGTACACCCGGCGGCCCGGCTTGGAAACCCGCTGCAGGCCCTGGATGACCGGCCGCTCTTTCGCGTCGTACTTCAGATAGATCCGCAAAAGGCCCTGCCGCTTGTCGTCCATCGTCTTGTAGTTGTTGATGTACTTCTCCCGCAAAAGCACGCGCACGATCTCGGCTTTCACGTTCGAGTTCGGGACGTCCACCTTCTTGTGCTTCGCCTTGCATGCGTTGCGGATGCAGGTGAGCAGGTCCGCAATCGGATCGGTTACCGACATGTTCTCCCTTCGCGCCGCGGGGTATCCACCGGCCCTGGGGTCACCAGCTCGCCTTCACCACGCCCGGGATTTGACCCATCAGGGCCAGCTCCCGGAAGCAGATCCGGCAGATGCCGAAGTCCCGAAGGAAGGCCCGGGGACGGCCGCAGCGGTGGCAGCGGTTGTACTTCCGTACCTTGAATTTGGGCTCCCGCTTCCATTTCTCGACGATCGACTTCTTGGCCACTACAACTCCTTTTGAGGGGCGTTCCGCCCGTTTAACGCGGACGGAAGGGCATGTTCATGAGCCGGAGCAACTCCTGCCCTTCTTCGTCGGTCCGCGCGGACGTGACGAACGTGATGTCCATCCCCCGGATTTTCTCCACTCGGTCGTAGTTGATCTCCGGAAAGATGATCTGCTCCGTCACGCCCAGCGTGTAATTGCCGCGGCCGTCGAAGGAGCGCGCCGGAACCCCGCGAAAGTCGCGGATTCGGGGCAGCGCCACGTTCACCAGACGGTCGTAGAACTCGTACATCCGCGCGCCGCGCAGCGTGACCATGCACCCGATCGGCTGCCCCTCGCGCAGCTTGAAGTTGGCAATCGACTTCTTCGCCTTGCGGATCGAGGGGCGCTGTCCGGTGATCTGACCCAGCTCGGCCACCGCGGAGTCGAGCATCTTGATGTTCACGAGCGCGTCGCCCACGCCCATGTTCACGACGATCTTCCGCAGCCGCGGCGCCTGCATTGGGTTCGTGTACTCGAAGCGCTTCATCAGCTCGGGAAGCACTTCCTTCTCGTACCGCTCCTTGATCCGCGGGACGCGGGCGGGCGGCTCGGCGACGCCGATGGTCGCGACCGTGCCGGTGCCTTCCTTCTTGCCCTTCTTCTCCTTCTTCTTCCCGGCGCCGGCGGGCTTGGCGTCGGCCTTCTTCCCGTCGCCCTTGGGCTTTCCGGGAGCCGCGCCGTCGCCCTTGCCCTTGCCCTTGGCGTCCTTCTTCTTTTTGTTCTTGTCGTCGTCGTCGGCCATTATTGAGTTCTCACAATCGATTCGCCGCAGCGTCCGCAGAAGCGCTCACGCTTCCCGCCTTCGCCTGCCTTCACCGTGACCCGCACGCCGGTCTGGCACTTGGGGCAGAGGTGCATGACGTTCGACACGTGGATGGGAGCTTCTCTCTCGAGAATTCCGCCCTGCCGTCCCGTTCCGCGCGGCTTGGTGTGCCGCTTGATGAAATTCACCTTCTCCACGATGACCCGGCCCTTGTCGCGCAGCACCTTGAGGATGCGGCCCGACTTGCCCCGGTCGTCGCCCGAGATCACCATCACCTGGTCGTTGCGCCGGAAGTTCGGCATCTCCGGCTTGATCGCTATCCTGCGCGGCATGTCAGATCACCTCCGGGGCCAGCGACACGATCTTCATGAACTCGCGCTCGCGAAGCTCCCGCGCCACGGGGCCGAAGATGCGCGTCCCCTTGGGTTCTTTCTGGTCGTCGATCAGCACGGCGGCGTTCTGGTCGAACCGAATGTAGCTGCCGTCCTTGCGGCGCACTTCTTTCCGGGTCCGGATCAGAACCGCCTTGTGCACGTCGCCCTTCTTCACGGCCGCGCCCGGAAGCGCGTCCTGGATGGAAACCACGATGACGTCCCCGAGCATGCCGTAGCGCTTGCGGGTGCCGCCCAATACCTTCACGACACGCGCGACCCGAGCGCCCGAATTGTCCGATATGGCGATGATGCTACGCGGCTGTACCATGGCTCCTTCCGGCTCCTCCCCGCCCTCAGCGCTCGACGCGCTGAACGAAGTCGACGAGACGCCAGCGCTTGTCCTTGCTCAGGGGCCGCGTCTCCATGAAGCGGATCACGTCGCCCACCTTGGCCTCGTTTTTCTCGTCGTGCACTTTGAACCGGCTGCGCCGCCGGACGTACTTTCCGTACTCCTCGTGCTTCACCAGCCGCTCGATGGTCACGACCACCGTCTTCTGCATCGCGTCGCTGACGACCTTGCCGGTCATGAACTTGCGTCTGCCGCGCTCTTCGTCGCGCTCCATCGGTTCCGTCGGTTCCGTCACGCCTTCTTCCCCTTCTTCTTACTGGTGGCCGGCTTGGACCGGCTCTTCGCCGCCGGCTTGGAACGGCCCGACGCGCTCTTGGCGACTTGGGCGCTCTTGGCGACGGCCTTTCCCTTCGCGGCGGCCTTGGCCTTGGCCTTCGCCGTCGTCTTCGTTCGCGCCGGCGCGGCCGCTGCGGATGCTCCTCGGGCGGGTGCCGACGCCGCGGGCGCCGTGCCCGGCCCCAGAACCAGGGGGCGGATCCCCGTCCGGTGCTCGTGCAGAATCGTCTCCAGCCGCGCCACGTCCCGCCTCTTCTCGCGGAGGAGGAGCGGATTCTGGAGCTGCCTCATCGTGTTCCGGAAGCGAAGGTGGAACAGCTCCTCCTTCAGCTCCTTGATCTTGGTGTTGATGTCGTCCTCGGTCATTTCCCGGATCCGCTCGATCTTCAGCTCGCGCATGTCAGCTTCCCGCCCCTGCGTGCCGCTCGACGAACTTGGTCTTGATCGGCAGCTTGCTCGCGCCCAGCTTCATGGCCTCGCGCGCCAGCTTCTCTTCGATCCCTTCCAGCTCGAACATGATCCGTCCGGGCTTCACGACGGCCACCCAGAACTCGGGCGACCCCTTTCCTTTTCCCATCCGGGTCTCGGCGGGCTTCACCGTGACCGGCTTGTCCGGGAAGATCCGGATCCACATCTTCCCGCCGCGCTTGATGTAGCGCGTGATGGCGACGCGAGCGGCCTCGATCTGGCGGTTGGTGATCCACGCCGCCTCCATCGCCTGCAAGCCGTACTCGCCGAACGCGACCGTCGAGCCGGTGTAGGCCTTGCCCTTCCGGCGGCCGCGCATCTGCTTCCGATGTTTGACGCGCTTCGGTAATAGCATCGTTCGCTACGCGGAGCGCGCCGGAGCCGGCGCCGCTGCGCCCTCGGTCGCTTCCTTCTTGTCCAGGATCTCGCCCTTGAAGATCCACACCTTCACGCCCACGGCGCCGTAGATCGTCCGCGCCGTCGCGCGCGCGAAATCGATGTCGGCGCGCAGCGTGTGGAGCGGCACCCGGCCGTCGCGGTAGCTCTCGGTGCGAGCCATCTCGGCCCCGCCCAGACGGCCGGAGCACACGATGCGGATCCCGCCGGCGCCCGCGCGCATGGACGAGGCGATCGCCTTCTTCATGGCGCGGCGGAACGAGACGCGCTGCTCGAGTTGACGGGCCACGTGCTCGCCCACCAGCGTGGCGTCGGTGTCGGGCTTCTTCACCTCGTCGATGTTCAGGAAGATCTCCTTCTTCGACGTGAGGTGCTGGAGCTCGTCCCGAAGCTGATCCACCTGCTGGCCGCGCCGTCCGATCACCAGTCCGGGGCGCGCGGTCGAGATGTTGATGGTGACCTTGGACGCGGTGCGCTGGATGATGATCCGCGAGATCCCCGCCTGCGCCAGCCGCTTCTTCAAGTAGCGGCGCACCACGATGTCTTCCTTCAACAGCGCGGGATAGTCCTTGCGGGCGAACCACCGCGAGTCCCACGTGCGGATGATTCCCAGCCGCATCCCGATCGGATTAGTTTTCTGCCCCACGAGTTATGCCCCCTTCGACTTGGAACCGCGCGACTTGGACGACTTGGGCGTCTTCTTCTTGCCGGCCGCCGCTCCGCCCGCACCTGCTGCCGCACCGCGCGCGGGCTTGGACGGGGCTGCCGCCTTGGGCTCGGGCGCCACGACCGACCTGGCCTTCGGCCCGGCGGATCCCGGAGCGCCGCCCCGCGGACGCCGCGCCGGCGCCGCGGTTTCGACGGCGTCGCCCTCGACGATGATCAGGATGTGACTGGTCCGCTTCAAGATCGGCGTCGCGCGCCCCTGCGCCCGCGGGAGGAACCGCTTCAGTGTCGGTCCCGCCTGCGCCACGGCTTCCTTCACGCGCATGTGCTCGACGTTGATCTTCCCTTCCATCGCCACGGCGTTCGCCACGGCCGACTTCATGACCTTGCCGATCACCTTGGCCACGTGCTTCGGCGAGAAGTCGAGGATTTCGGTGGCGATATCCACGCGCTTGCCGCGGATCATCTGGAGCACCTGATCCACCTTCCGCGGCGTCACCCGCACGTATCTCGCGATCGCTCTTGCTTCCATTCCCGAACCCCGCTTCCTACTTCGCGCCCGGCGCCGGAGCCGACGACGCGGCGGCCGTGATCTTCTCGACGTGCGAGCCGTGTCCGCGGAAGATCCGCGTGGCGGCGAACTCGCCCAGCTTGTGCCCCACCATGTTCTCGGTGATGTAGACCGGGATGAACTTGTTCCCGTTGTGGACCGCCAGCGTGTGGCCCACGAACTCGGGCGAGATCGTCGAGCGGCGCGCCCAGGTCTTGATGACGCGGCGCTCGTTGTTCTTGTTCATCCCCTCGATCTTCTTGGCCAGCTTCGGCTCGATGTACGGACCCTTCTTGATCGAACGGCTCATGGTTTCTCCAAGTGGCTAGCCCTTCGCCTTCCGCCGGCGAAGAATCAGGCGGTCCGAGAGCTTGGTCTTGCGCGTCTTCTTTCCCTTGGCCAGAAGCCCCCACGGCGAGCAGGGATGCCGTCCGCCCGAGGACTTGCCCTCGCCGCCGCCCATCGGGTGGTCGACCGGATTCATCGCCACGCCGCGGACGTTGGGGCGGCGCCCCATCCAGCGGCTCTTGCCCGCCTTGCCGACCACGATGTTCTGATGGTCCTCGTTTCCAACCTGGCCGATCGTGCAGTAGGCCTTGAGCGGCACCCGCCTCGTCTCGCTCGACGGGAGCCGGAGCACCGCGTAGGCGCCTTCCTTCGCCATGAGCTGGCAGAA
Organism: Candidatus Eiseniibacteriota bacterium; assembly: GCA_031364935.1. GTDB lineage: Bacteria > Eisenbacteria > RBG-16-71-46 > SZUA-252 > SZUA-252 > DASQJL01. Next base: position 26 of record JANLXD010000113.1, on the reverse strand, counting down.
GGTGCCGGCGCTGCGCGAGAGCTGCC
>JANLXD010000070.1:0-5530 GCA_031364935.1 Candidatus Eiseniibacteriota bacterium | reverse complement strand
GCCCCGGGCGCGGCCGGCAGAAGCCAGAGGCGCGTCCGGCCGCGGTTTTTCTCCACGTCGTACGAGGTGACCGGCACGACGATCGCGCTCCCATCGGGCGCGGGAGCCGGCGACCCGACCCTCTGGATCTTCCAGAGATCTTCGGCGCTGAGGCGCCTGCCGTTCGGGTTCTTGGCGGCGTAAAGGACGGACGTGCGGGATTGCTGGCGCTCGGCGAGATGCAAGAAACTCCTCCGGGGAAGGGAGACGCCCGGGGGGGCCCCCCGAGCACAATCCATCACTATACGTCTTGCGCGGCGCGGGTGAAAGAGGGACGGCCCCCTAGAACCGAAGCACCGCCGCGATCGGATTCCCGGTCGGCAGCGAGGGACGCGGCAGGACGTAGACCTCGGCGCCCCGCTTCCACGCCTCCTCGCAGATGTCGTCGAGGAGATCGGCGTCGTCGCGCCCGGTCGGAGCGTCGTGCTCCACGATCTCGCCCGTGGTCCGGTTGAAGCGCCCCCAGGTATTCCCGTCTTCCGACGCCAGGACGCAGCGCACACGGCCCTGGACGGTGGCCTCGGCGACTGGCGCGACCCCGTCGACGGCCAGTCCCTTCGGCTCCAGGGAACGATAGCGGTCGACCCATTCGGCCACCCGGCGCTCGAAGTCGCGGCTGACGATGGGCCATGCCGCCGCATGGATCGCGTCGCCGTTGACGCGCTCGAAGTTCCCCTCCAGCCCCGGCTCCAGGAGATGCGGATAGGTGTTCGCCTCACGGTAGATCGGGTGGTAGTACCCCACGGCCGCCAGAAGCAGCGGCGTCCGCTCCTCGCGGAGATAGGCGTGGAGCCCCTTGTCGAGCGCCCGGAAAAACTTGAGCAGGATCTCCTTCTGGTCCTCCTTGCCCGGCCCCCGGCCGTGGATGAGTCGGCCGCCGGGTCCGCCGCCGTGCTCGGCCAGGCCGCGCTCGTCCTCGTCCAGCTCGGTGATGCCGAGCGCCGACTTGAGGTCGCCGGGAAGAGCGCGCAGATTGACCGACTCCGCGCCGTACGAGCTTCCCTCGTAGAGGCTCACGTCGTTCTGGCTGACGGCTAGCACGTGGTAGCGCGAGTTGGTCCGGAGGAACTTGAAAAGCGGCTTCGTGTGGAACGTGTCCGAGACGACAACCGTCTCATGGACCGGCACCGGAAGCCGGTAGGCTGCCGCGAACGAAGGGGAGAGGAAGACGACGAGGCCGTCCAGCGAGCACTCCCACATGGCCTCGTCTTCCAGGAGGCGGCGGATCGGATCGAGGAGCCCGTTCGCCTCGCGCTTGCCGAGCCGCTTTTCCAGTTCGGCCTCGGCCTGGGCGAGGAGCGTCTTGAAATGGATGGGATCCTGCCGCGACTCCGGGAATCGTCGATGCGTCGGCATGTGGATGGAGACGCAGGACGACTCGGAGATCGACAGGAGCTGCCGCAGATCGTCCGCCCGGAACGGGCGCACGAGTATGGTGACATGATTCGCGCGATATGCCATGCGGGTTCCTATGAAGCGGGCTTCGGCGCCGGAGGCGGGAGCGTCCGCGCCTCGACGGCGGAGTCGAAGCCGCATTTGTTGTGGGTTCCATCGCAAAAGGGCTTATTGGAAGATTCGCCGCAGCGGCAGAGCGTGATCACGGTTCGCCCGGCCAGGTCGAACTGCCGTCCGTCCTGGTCGACGATCACGAAATCTCCTTCGATTCGAACCGGGCCGTTGTTGCGGATCGTGACTTTGGCTGACATGGCTCCTCCATGGGGATTCGTGGCGGCGGCGCGCGTGCGCGCCTACCTCCGCCGCCACGCTAGAGTATATACTCCCCCGAATGGCTCCCCAGTTCATCTTCACCATGCACAAGGTGGGCAAGGTCCACCCGCCCAACCGCGAGGTGTTGAAAGACATCTCCCTCTCGTTCTATCCCGGCGCGAAGATCGGCGTGCTCGGCCAGAACGGCTCCGGGAAGAGCTCCCTCCTCCGCATCATGGCCGGCGTCGATCCCGATTACATCGGAGACGCCCGTCCCGCGAAGGGGATCCGGATCGGTTTTCTCCCTCAGGAGCCGCAGCTCGATGCGTCGAAGGACGTGCTCGGAAACGTGCTCGAGGGGGTGGCCGACACCAAGCGGCTCCTCGACCGCTTCCATGAGCTGAACATGAAGATGGGCGAGGATCTCTCGCCCGAGGCGATGGAAGCGGTGATCGAAGAGCACGGCCGCGTCATGACCGAGATCGAGACGCGGAACGCCTGGGAGATGGATCGGACGATCGAGATCGCCATGGATGCGCTCCGCGTTCCGCCCGGCGACACGGCGGTCGCGACCCTCTCCGGCGGCGAGCGGCGCCGGGTGGCGCTCTGCCGGCTGCTCCTCTCCCGCCCCGACATGCTGCTCCTGGACGAGCCCACGAACCATCTTGACGCCGAGTCGGTGGCCTGGCTCGAGCGCTTCCTGAAGGAATTTCCGGGCACGGTGGTCGCGGTGACCCACGACCGCTACTTCCTGGACAACGTGGCCGGCTGGATATTGGAATTGGACCGCGGGCGCGGCATTCCGTGGGAAGGCAACTACTCCTCGTGGCTCGAGCAGAAGCAGGGGCGGCTCGCTCTGGAGGAGAAGACGGAAAGCGCGCGGCAGCGGACGCTGAGCCGCGAGCTCGAATGGATCCGCATGTCGCCACGGGCGCGCCAGGCCAAGAGCAAGGCGCGCGTGACCGCCTACGAGTCGTTGCTCGCGCAGGAGAACGAGAAGCGGAGCGAGATCACCGAGATCACCATCCCCCCCGGCCCGCGGCTGGGCGGACTGGTCGTCGAGGCCAAGGATCTCTCCAAGGGCTACGGAGACCGCTCCCTGATCGACGGGCTCAACTTCACGCTGCCCCCCGGCGGCATCGTCGGAGTGATCGGACCCAACGGCGCGGGGAAGACGACGCTCTTCCGCATGATCGCGGGCACCGAGAAGCCGGATTCGGGAACGCTCCGGCTGGGCGACACGGTCGCCATCGCGTACGTGGATCAGTCGCGCGAGGCGCTCGAGGGGTCGCGGAACGTCTGGGAGGAGATCTCGGGCGGCGAGGATCTCCTCGACGTGGGCCCGCGGAGCATGCCCTCGCGCGCCTATGTCGCGGCGTTCGGATTCAAGGGGGCCGAGCAGCAGAAGCCGGTCAAGAACCTCTCGGGCGGCGAGCGAAATCGCGTGCACCTGGCGAAGCTGCTCAAGTCCGGAGGCAACCTGCTCCTCCTGGACGAGCCGACCAACGACCTGGACGTGGACACGCTGCGCGCCCTCGAGAACGCGATCCTCGATTTCGCGGGCTGCGTGGTGGTGATCAGCCACGACCGCTGGTTCCTCGACCGGATCGCGACCCACATGCTCGCGTTCGAGGAAGACGGCGGCGCGGTCTGGTTCGAGGGCAACTTCCAGGACTACGAGGCGAACCGCCACATGCGCCTGGGCTCGGCGGCCGACCAGCCGCACCGCCTCAAGTACAAGAAGCTCGTGCGGGAGTGAGGCGCTCCGCGTGAGGGGCGCGGCCGCCGCGATGCGCGGCGCCGCGATCGCGATCGCGCTGGCGGGCGCATTCGGGGCCTGCGCCGCGGGCGGGCGTTCGGGGTCGGCGGCCGGGGCTCCTGTGAGCCCCGCGGCCGCGGCAGGTGCGCCAGCAAGGACCGCGATCTTCGATTTCTCCCGGCGAGTGGGAATGGTCGAAGGGGAGCGCTCCGACAGCCTGTGGCTGATGATCGCGGACTCGACGCTCTCTGTCGGCGACTCCCTCACCTTGATCTCCGACGAGCCGGAGCCGGATCCCGACGCTCCCCCCGATATCCTGACCGCGGCCGTGGCCGAGCGGCTCCACCGGAATCCCCACGACAAGATGTTCCCCGAGCCCAACGACGCGTTCTACCGGCTGGTGGCGCCGCCCGGCACCCTGACCTGCTGCATCTTCGGCTATGCCGTCCGCGCGCCGCGGCGGGACGTCAAAATTGTCGCCGGGCGAGCCGAGGTGGACCTCGACCGGGACGGCGTCCCGGAGCACTTCCAGAGTTGCGCGAGCAGGGAAGGGCTCCACCCTGCGCTCTGGTCTGGCGAGCCCTTCCGGGGGCCAAGCCGCTGGACCCGCTACTACTATCTGGGATACGACCTCGAGCCGAACTGCCCCGAGCCCGAGAGCCTCAAGACCGACCGCTAGCCGCCCCGACACGACATCGGAGACCCGCACGCTCGGAGCGCGAATTCCCCTGGACACTGCGGTATCGCTATGATATCGTTTTGAAATCAATCCCCGATTGCCGTGTGACTGTTGTCGTCCATGAAGGAGGCAAGGGAACATGATCACCGAACGTCCGACCTCGGCCCCGACGGGAGCTCTAGGTCTGGTCGCGTGCCTGGCGTTTCTCGCGGCGGGAATCGCCGTCATCTGGCATGCCATCGCGTCGCAGCAACCCTTTCCGATCCTGTACGAGGGGCTCCCGCTCCTCATCCTCTCGGCCCTCGCCGCGGCGGGGCTCTTCACCGTTCAGCCCAACCAGGCGGTGGTGCTCATCCTGTTCGGCACCTACGTCGGCACCGTGCGCCAGAGCGGTTGGTGGTGGGTCAATCCGTTCATGACGAGGAAGCGGGTCTCGCTGCGCGTGCGCAGCCTGAACGGGCACACGATCAAGGTGAACGACCACATGGGCAATCCGGTCGAGATCGCCGCGGTGGTGGTCTGGAAGGTGCGCGACAGCGCGATGGCCTCCTTCGACGTGGAGGACTTCGAATCGTTCGTCGCCGTGCAGAGCGAGACCGCGGTGCGCCACCTGGCGACCGAGTATCCCTACGACGCCGAAGGGGCGGACTCGATCTCGCTCCGGGGCAGCACCGACAAGGTCTCCGAGTTTCTGCGCACCGAGCTGCAGCAACGGCTCCAGACCGCCGGCGTCGAGGTCGTGGAAGCGCGGCTGAGCCACCTGGCCTATGCCCCCGAGATCGCGGGAGCGATGCTCCAGCGCCAGCAGGCGGCCGCGATCATCGCGGCGCGTCAGCGGATCGTGGAGGGCGCGGTGGGAATGGTGGAGATGGCGCTCGCGCGGCTTTCGCAAAACAACGTGGTTGATCTCGACGAGGCGCGGAAGGCCGCGATGGTCTCCAACCTGCTCGTCGTCCTGTGCGGGGAGCGGGCCGCGACGCCCGTCCTGAACGCGGGCACGCTGTACAACTAGACGGGATGCCCGGCCGGAAGGCGTTCCTGCTCCGCATCGACCCCAAGCTCTGGGAGGAGCTCGAGAAGTGGGCCGCGGACGAGCTCCGAAGCGTGAACGGACAGATCGAGTACATCCTGGCGCGCGCGGTGGAGGCCGCAGGGCGACGCACCAAGGCGAAGCGGGGGGGTAAGGGCTAGACTGTGGCCGGGCGCCGTGGAGAGTGCATGGCAGCCGAGCGCTACGCACAAAGCGGAAGCGAAAAAATCAATCCATCTGGCGAGGTCGCCTTCACTCGCTGACGCTCGCTTCGGCTCTAATCGCCCGACGGATTGATTTTTTCGCTCCCTCTACC
>JANLXD010000066.1:0-2731 GCA_031364935.1 Candidatus Eiseniibacteriota bacterium | reverse complement strand
TAGCCGCCGCCGCCTTCATCCGACTTCTGGGCCGTGCCGGTCTTGCCCGCGACGTCGCACCACGGGAGCGCTGCCTCGGTCGCGGTGCCCGAGACAACAGCTTCGCGCAGGAAGGAGCGGAACGTGCGCGCGGTCGCCTCGGAGACGACGCGGCGCACCATCTCGACGGGAATCTGCCGGATCGGCTGCCCGCTCTCGCTCACCAGGGCGCTCGCGATTCGGGGACGAAGCAGCGTACCGCCGTTCGCGACGGCGCAGTAGGCCATGACCATCTGGAGCGGCGTGACGAGAACCTCCTGCCCGATCGAGATCGTGGCCAGGGACCGGGCGGACCAGCGCGACGGCGGACGGATCGCTCCCGGAGCCTCTCCCGGAAGGTTCACGCGCGTCGGCTGGCCGAAGCCGAAGAGGCGCGCGTAGCGGTAGAGCTTCTCGGCTCCGACCCGGGACCCGATCTGCGCGTAGCAGACGTTGCTCGAGTGCGCGGTCGCGCGGTGGAACGTGTACCAACCCGTCTCGGGATGGCTGTCGTGGATCTTGAACCCGCCGAGGTCGGCCTCGCCGTGGAAGACCCAGAAGGAATCATCGGGGGCGACCACGCCCTCTTCGAGAGCGGCGCACCCCGCCAGCAATTTGAACGTGGAGCCCGGCTCGTACTGGTCGGCGACCAGACGGTTCCGGTGCCCCGTCCGCCGGTCGACGCCGGGGCCATCCACGGTCGCCATCGCCAGGATGTCGCCCGTGCGCGGGTCGGCGAAAATGGCCATGGCGCTCTTCGCGCCGGTGGTCGCGATCGCCTCGCGCAGCTTCATGACCGCGATGGTCTGCGCGTCGAGGTCGATGGTGCTCACCACGCTCGCGCCGGGGTCCGGAAGCTTCACCATGCTGCCCGGGAGCTCGTAGGCCAGGCCGCGTCCGTTCTGGAAAAGAGTCGCCCATCCCGACGTTCCCTTCAAGTCGCGGTCGTAGACGTACTCCAGCCCCTCGAGGCCGCTCCCCTCGTTGCCGACCACGCCCACGACCGACCGGGCCACGTCGTCCAGGGGGTAAACGCGCCCGGGCACCGGGTCCACGTGCACGCCGCGCGGCAGGGATCCGGTGGTCAGGGCCAGCTCCTGCTCGGGGCGAAGCTGCTGCGTCACGCGCACGTAGAGCCGGTGCCGCACGCGCCCCGCCTGGAAGCGGCTCACCGCGCGCGAGCCCGCCGCCTTCCGGATATACGCCGCGGCCGCCGCGGGGTTCTGGACTTCGCGCGGGCGAACCGAGATCTGGCTCAGGGCCACGTTCTCGGCGAGTGGACGCAGATGACGGTCGTAGATCAGGCCTCGCTCCGGCTCAAGGATGACCCGCTGCGTCTGCTGCGCGGTGGCCTCGCGCGCGAGGCGGTCGTGGTCCACGACCTGGATCTGGATGAGGCGGAGAAAGAGAAGCCCGAAGGCGACGAGCCCGGCCAGCGCGAGCGTCCGCAGCCGGCCCGCGTCGCGCGGAGTCATAGAGCCGACTCCGCGCTGACGGGCACTACCCGCACGTCCCCGAGGGGCGTGCCGCGACGGGCCGGGAGGATGCCTCGGACAAAGCGGCCTACGTCTGCCGAGAGGCGCGCCATCGCGCCCTGCCGAGACATCACGCGGGGGAACGGCTGGGCCAGGTCCACGTCCACGAGGACCGCGGGATCCGGGCTCTGGAACCCCTGCTTCGCGAGCGCGGCGTAGTCGAGGCCCTCGCGCAGGGCCTCCTGCACCGCGAGATCGGACGAGAGCCGGATCCGGTTCTCGAGCGCGTGCACCTCGCGCCGGAGACGGTCCTTGTCCATGGAGAGCGAGTGCGCCGAGGTCACCTGCCAGACGCGAGCGAAGAGGAGCGCGGCCACCACCAAGAGGCCCAGGATCAGCGGGGCCGGCCGGCGGATGGGTCGCGCCGCCTGCAGGCGGCGGAGATAGGGCGACGCCGCCTGGATCTGGGGAGCGGCGATGGAGGGCGAGAGGGCGGTCGTCGACATTAGATTTCTCCTCGGCGTCGCGCCGCGCGCAACAGCGCGCTCTTGGCGCGGGGGTTCTTCGCGACCTCTTCGCTCGAAGCGCGAATGGGTCGCTTGGTGACGGGCTCCCACAGGGAAACGGGGGCCACGATCCAGGGATCGAGCGGACGAGGCGGCGCGAACGCGCGCTTGACCATCCGATCCTCGAGAGAGTGATAGGCGATGATCACCAGCTTGCCGCCGGGACGGACCAGGCGCGCCGCGGCGTCGAGGAGCGCGGCCAGCTCGCCGAGCTCGTCGTTCACCGCGATGCGGAGCGCCTGGAACGCCTGGGCCAGCCGGCGCGGCCGGGAGGGGCCGGGATAGAGGGGCGAGAGCGCGGCCCGGAGAAGATCGGTGGTGAGCGGCCCCTCGGCGAGAGCGGCGCGCTTCAGGACGCGGGCCGCCGTGTTCGCCCGCGGCAGCTCGCCGTACTCCGAGAAAAGCCGGGCCAGCTCGGGCTCGCGGAGCGAACGGATCAGCCGGTCGGCGGTCTCCGGACGCGTCGGGTCGAGGCGCATGTCCAGGAGTCCCTGCGACGCGAAGGAGAGACCGCGCCGCGGATCATCGAGCTGGTCGGAGGAGAGCCCCAGATCCGCGAGAATGCCGTCCACCTGCCCGACGCCAAGCGAATGGAGGGTCGCCTCCATCGTGGAGAAGCGCCCGCTCGCCGCCGTGAATCGCGGCGGCCCGGCCGGCGGGCGCTCGAGCGCC
>JANLXD010000058.1:0-1873 GCA_031364935.1 Candidatus Eiseniibacteriota bacterium | reverse complement strand
CTGCCGCCGCAAGGGCTGGTTCCGGGTGGGGGACCCTTGTCCTTTCTCTCGATTCGATCGGGGCGTGGCTCAGCCTGGTAGAGCACCTGGTTCGGGACCAGGGGGTCGGAGGTTCAAATCCTCTCGCCCCGATTTTTTTGTCGGCGACCCCCGTGGATGACCGCGCCCGTTTCCTCGCGGTCGTCTCGGGGCATGTGCAAGGGGTGGGGTACCGGTTCTTCGCCCAGGAGCGCGCCCGCGCGCACGAGCTGGGCGGCTCGGTCCGGAATCTCCCCTCCGGCGCCGTCGAGGTCGAGGCGGAGGGACCGCGCCCGGCCTTGGAAGGGTACCTCCTGGAGCTGCGCCAAGGGCCCCCTGGCGCGCGCGTGAGCGACGTCGCCGTGCGCTGGCTCTCCGCGCCGGGCGCCCCCGTCCAGGATTTCGTCGTTCGGTTTTCCTGAGAGGCCACGACCATGGGACCCCGTCGATTCGTCTCCGACCTCTCCGACGCGCTCCGGGAAGGACTGGAGCACGGCGCCCTCGACGATACCGCTCTCGACAAGCTGCTCCACTCGCCCGATTTCGACCCCACCGCCTTCGACCTGTTTCTCGCGGAAGCCCGCCGCCAGGGCGTCGTCCTGCCCGAAGGGACCACCGTCCCCGCGCCGCCTGCTCCCGAAGAAACCGGACGCGGCGGCGGAAGCCTGGAAAACCGTTACCTCAAGGAAATTCAGCGCTACCCCATCCTCGAGCGCGAGGACGAGCATGCGCTGTGGGCGGCCATGCGCCGCGGCGCCGAGGATGCGCGGAAGCGGCTGATCCTCTCCTACCTCCGGCTCGTCGTCTCGCAGGCGCGCGCCTACCGGAACCGCGGCGTCGAATTCCTGGATCTCGTGGAGGAGGGGAATCTGGGGCTGATCACCGCGGTCGACCGCTACGACGTGGATCGCGGGATCCACTTCGCGACCTACGCGACGTGGTGGATCCGGCAGGCGCTGGCGCGGGGCGTGGCGAACCAGTCGCGGACCGTGCGCATTCCGATCCACGTGCTCCAGATGATGCGCCGCTTCATCGCGACGCAACGGCGGCTGGAGTCGGAGGAGCGCCGCCCGCCAGACCTGGAAGAGATCGCCCACGTGATGGGCATCCCGATGACCCGGGCGAAGCGGCTCGATACGCTGGTGCACTCGATCCGCTCGCTGGACGTGGACCTCTCGAACGAGGCGTTCCACGGGCTGGTCGAGAGCGAAGCCGTGGAGCAGCCGCCGACCCTGGACGAGATCGTGGACCTCCAGCTCCGCGACCAGCAGCTCAACGAGGCGCTGAAGCGCCTCTCAGGACGGGAGGAGGCGATCCTCCGCTTCCGCTACGGCTTCTACGACGACCGGGCGCGCACCCTGGCCGAGACCGGCGAGCAGTTCGGGCTGTCGCGCGAGCGCATCCGCCAGCTCGAGCAGCGCGCGCTGGTCAAGCTCCGCTCGCTCCTCGAATCCGACTCGCCGGAATCCCAGGCCTCGGTGCATTGACGGTGGGGCTCCTCCCGGGGGCCCTCGAATGAACGCTCTCGCCGCCGTTCTCGGCATCCTCCTCGTCGCGATCACTCTGTGGGACGCGTACGAGACCGTCCTTCTCCCGCGCCGCCTTCCGGGCGACATCCGCATCTCGCGGCTGGTGCTCCGGAGCATGTGGCTGGTGTGGTCGGGGGTTGGACGGAAGATCCGGATCAAAAATCGCCGCGAGCTCTTCCTGAGTCTCTACCCGCAGCTCTCCTTGATCGTGCTGCTCGCGATCTGGGCGCTCGGGCTCATCGTGGGATTCGCGCTGATACAGTGGGGGACGGGCTCGCGCGTGCGGGCGCCGGAGGGCCTGGCGGGATTCCCGGCGGACCTCTACA
>JANLXD010000055.1:0-9024 GCA_031364935.1 Candidatus Eiseniibacteriota bacterium | reverse complement strand
GAACCGGGAGAAGCGTGGCGTCTAGCCGCTTGGTGGTCGCGTCGAATTGGTCGGGGCGCGTGTAGTCGAACGCCGCCACTCGCGCGGCGGCCTCGAGATGCGACACGTGAAGAATGGCGGTTCCAACTCCGCTTCGAAACTTGCCGGGCACTAGCACCGTCCGGTCATCGGGCTCGAGGCCGTTTCGGGAGCGCCGGAAATCCGAGTAGAGCCGGACGTAGCTTCGCGTCTTGGCGGTGTAGCCCGCCCGAAGCGAGGCCGCGTCGTAGATCGACGTGGGGGGGGAGCCGGAACTCATATAGGAGATGACGCTTCGGCGGGCCCAGACCCGCCAGTCCGTGACCGTTCCGGAGCTGTGGGCCGCGAGTCCCGGCGCGACGACGCGCACCAGATCGCCGGTGCCGCTCCGGGTCGCGCCGACGTTGTCGTCGTAGCGCGCCTCCAGGAGGAGCTCCGGCTCGAGGGTCGCGGCAGGCAAGTCCGACCACGCCAGGCTCGTTATAAGGATGAGGCCGGCGAGCCGGCAAGACGTCCGGCACAACCGGGAGAAGGCGAGGCGAAGGGACGACAGGGTTGGAGTCGGGAGCACCGGGGGCACTCTAACATCCCCCGAAACGGAGAGCAATGCGACCCGCCACTCCGGGGCTCTACAGCGGGGTCTCTTCGCGCGACGGCTCCCGCTGGAGCCGCTCGAGGCGCTCGGCGTACTCGCGAGAGGCGATGTTGAGGAGAACGAGATCCTCGCCCCGCACCTGCCTCGCTCCCCCCCGCGCGCCGCACAACAAGAAACCGATCAGCCCCTCGTCGCCCAGGATCGGGATCGCGCAGACGGCCTGACACGCGGCGATCTGCTCCGCGTTCTCCACGTAGATTCCGACGTACTCGAGATCGTCGGACCGGCCGGTGAAGCGAATCGGGCGGCGGGCCCGGCGGAGCTCCACCGGAAGCGGCTCCTTCTCGGGAATCATCACCCCAGGCGCCGGGACGATCGTGCTCCCCATGGCCCGGAAGCAGTGCTCGGCGGGATCCACCAGGAACAGCGTGACCGGATCGACGTCGGCAACGGAGCGGGCGTTCCGGGGAATCAGTCGGCAGAGGCCGGGCAGGTCCTCCGCCCCATCGAGCGGCGTGAGCACACGATCGGACGTGATGCGGCGCATGGCGCGCGGCTCGAACCACACCGGATCCAGAAACAAGTCGAGCTTCCGGCGCAGCCGGTTCGAGACGGCGAGCGCGAGCAACGCCACGGAGAAGCCCCCGATCGAGATCCAGAGGAGCCCCTGCGCCAGGTTCAACCCCGCCGAGCGGGTGAGCCAGAGGAGAATCGCGGTCCAGGCCACGTACCCCACCGCGAGAAGGAGCGACGTGGTGGCCGTGGCGGGCAGCCGGTCCTCCGGCGCGTGCGCCTCGCCGATGCGGCCCCGGAGGAGCGAGATCGGCAGGAGAAGCGCCAGGATCGAAGCGGGCACCGCGCTTGACCCCATGTCCCCCACTTCGGCGCGACCCGTCGCCAGCATCGAGAAGATCAGGTAGGAGAGGAGCCCGGAGCAGCCCAGCACGCCGAGGAGCGCGGGACGGAACGTCTCCCGCCGCTTCGGGGGAAGCGACAGATGCGTCGCCTCGAACTTGGCCGCGAGGAGGATCACATTGAGGAGGACCAGCACGACGATGGCCCACTGGAGGCCGTGCAGGTGGAACCCGCGAGAGCCGGCCGGCTCCGGAGGAAACGCGGGCCCCGAGAGCGCGTAGAACATGGCGCCGGCCGAGAGCAATAACTGAAAAAGCAGGTACCAGCGCCAGGCTCCGAGTCCACGGCTCCCCTTCGTTCGACCCAGCATGACCGAAAGGAGCACCCAGAGCGCGGAGACGGGAAGCGTGAGCGAGAGCGAGAGCGCGAACCATCCTGCCGCGCCCGTCGTCCCCAGCTCGAAGACCGCGCGCGCGAACGCGAACTGGAGAAAGCCCAGCGCGGCCAGCGCGGCCGCGGCGACCAGCGAGACGAATCCCCCCGGGCTCAGGATGGCGACCAGGCCGGCCGCGGCGAGAGCGATGAGGCCCCCCGCGGCGAGAAGAAGGAGGTCGTTGTTCACGCGGGACTCTTCGGGACGATGGCGGGACGCTGGCCGTTCGAGCCGATCAGACCCAGCTCGCGAAGGCGGGTGGCCGCGGGGCGGAAGACACCTCGCCGGAGGACGGCCCGAAGAGTGTCCTCCATCCGGTCCAGGCCGGCATAGTGGGTCCACGGGGCGCGCGACGGGCCGACCGTGGGTTGTTCGGGATCGATCTCCCAGGGATGGATGTTCACGATGAGCGGGATTCGCCGCGCCAGGTGGTAGTCGAGCGCCCTGGCCGAGACCCATCGCGGCAGAAGCCGCAGATAGGCTCCCGCCAGAACGGGAAACCGGAGCGGCCCGATCGGCACCGTCGGAAGAGGAAACTCGGCGAGGGCCGCTCCCCCGTTCACAGCCAGGAGCGCGGGGCGCGTCGGCCCCTCGGGATAGCCGTAGCGCCGGCGGCGGATGGGATAGACGCTCGAGTCGTAGGCATAGCCGGCGCGGACGAGCACGTCGATCGCCCACAGGGTTTCCTTTCCGATGCTGTAGCTGGGCGCGCGAAAGCCGAGCACGGGCGCCTGAGCGAGGTCCTCGAGCATCGCCCGCGACTCGCGCGCCTGCTCGTGGAACTCGGCGGGGGTGAGTTCGGTCAAGAGCCGGTGGTCCATCCCGTGGGAAGCGATCTCGTGCCCTCGGCGCGCGATTTCTTTCACGAGATCCGGATCGTTCCGGGCGACCCATCCAAGGACGAAGAACGTCGCCGTGGCGCCCGCCTCGTCGAAGAGGTCCAGGAGCCGCCGCGTATTCCCGGACACTCGCGCCGGATAGGAGGGCCAGGCCGCCCGCGGAACGATGTGCGCGAAGGCCTGCACCTGGTAGTAGTCCTCCACGTCGACGCTCAAGGCGAGGGGCGGCTCGACGGAGCCCGTCCCGCCGCCTCGCGGCTCTGCGTTCACGGAGTTCCTCCTCCCGGATTGTTTCACGTAGTCAGGAGAAGGATACGAAGCCGGAGGGGTGGCGCGAAAGGACGAAGGCGTTGCGGCGGCCGCTGTTTCGGACGTCAGGGAACCACGGCGATGCGGGTGATCATGCGGCCCTGGGGCCCGTCGAAGATCACATTGTAGAGACCCGGGGCCACCGGGCTGCCGGCGTCCGACCGGCACAGCCACTCGGCGGTCTGGTCGCCCGCGGGATAGACGGCGTCCAGGAGACGGGAGACGAGACGCCCCGTGAGGTCGTAGATGGCGACCCGCACGCGGGCGGGAGCGCCTTCCTTGTCCCCGCCGGGAAAGCGCAGGGTGAGGTGGGAGCGCGCCGGGTTCGGGTAGCCGTGGAGCCCCGTGCTCGTGCCCGCGAGGAGATCAGTCGGCACGCTGATCGTCGCGATTGCCGGCACTCCTTCGGCCGAGGCCAGGTAGGTCGCGAGCGTGTAGCGATACGTGAGCCCCCCGGCGACGGAGGTGTCGCTCCAGGACGTCGTGCTGACCGCGAGCGTGGCGACGAGCGAGTCCCCTCCGCTCGAGTCATTCCGGTAGAGGTGGTATCCGCTCCCCGCTCCGGAGGCGGGCTCTTCCCAGGTCAGCTCCACGCCGCCACCCACCGCGCGCGCCGTGAACGACGCGGGCGTGGCGAGCGTGCCGCCGCCGGCCGTCTTCTGCCTCACGTTGGAATACGTCGACCAGTTCGGCACCTCGTCCGCAACCCGCAGCACGAAGTAGTAGCTCGTGCCTGTGGTGAGACCCGACATCGTATAGGTCTCCCGCGTCCCCGCCGTCGCCGGCGCGGGTAAAACCCCCGCGGTCGAGGCGCCGCTCCACCATCCTGTCGTGTCCCCACCCACGACCGGCTGGTCCGAATACCGAAGCTCGTACGCCGACGCGCGCCCCGAGGAGCCGTCGTCGCCGGTCGCCGTCCACGAAAGCGAGATCGTGTCGGCCCGCCCCATGGCCGGCGCGGCCGCGAGGGCCGCGCCGAGGGCGATCAGGGCCGCGCGCCGGACTCCCCCGGCGCGCGGCATATTCGAATGGCGGCGATTCATCGGCTCAGCTCGAGGCTCGCCACGATCAGCATGTCGCCGACCGGCAGAGGCTCGCCGTACGAGAGATCGCGGACCGGTGCGGGCGCCACGTTATCGAGCGTCGCGCCGTTCACCACGTTGGAAAGCGCGGAGACGTTGCCCACTTCGTCGGTCGCGCGGACCGCGACGTAGTACGTCCGGCTGCCGGTCAGGCCGCTGACCGTGAAGTTCTGGACCGTCCCCGCCGCGCCGGGCGTCGGCTCGCCGCTCGCCTGGGTGGCCGTGGACCAGTTCGCTGAAGTGATGGTGGAGGTCGAATAGCGCACGTCGTAGCTGGTGGCCGTCCCGGTCGTGCCGTCATCCCCGGGCGCCGTCCAGCGGACCGAGATCGAGCTGGCCGTAGTGCCCGTGACCGAAAGGTCGGCAATCGTGCCCGGCGCCGTGGCGTCGCCGCCGGTCGCCTTCACCGCCACGTTGGAGAAGCCCGACCAGTTCGGGACCTCGTCCGCCGCACGGATCACGAAGTAGTACGTCGTCGCCGGGTTCAGGCCGCGCACCCGCATCGAATCGGTGGCGCCCGAAGTGGCCGGGACCGGCTCGCCGGTCACCGCCGTCGCCGCGTTCCACCAGGACGTCGTGTCGACGCCGGTGATCGCGACAGTGCGGAAGCGGAGATCGTACGAAGTGGCGCGTCCGGTGTTGCCGTCGTCGCCCGTGGCCGTCCACTGGAGGACCACCGTCGAGTCCGCGGCTGTCTGCGCGTGGGCGGCCTGCGGCCGGAGCATCCCCAGAAGCAGAAGACCCGCGACGAAGGCGATGATCAGGATCCAGAGCGGAACCCGCTCGGATCGGGCGGTGCTTGTATCGTCAGTCGGATCCTGGTATCGCATGCTGTCCTCCCCCTTCGGCTCAGACGCCGGCCCCAAGACAGCGAGCCGCCATCGACCCTGTAAGGATCCATGGCGGCTCGGCTGGCATCGATCGCGAGGCGGTGGTTCACCTCACGGTCGGAAGCCCCGTGGCTCTGCGTCCTGCCCTTTCAGGCAGTTTGCTCTGAGCATGGACAGATGGATATTGCCCCCAGGCGTTGGTACAGCACGTTCGGTGCCAGGGGTTCCGTGCGATATGCCTTTGGGAAAAGCGCGCTTCCGCAGGGCTTTCCATCCGACTTCTCAGCGGGACATGCAGAATGCATCCCGGCTTTTGCACCCACCGCTCTCGCGGGATGCACGCGTGCGGCGCGCCCGGCTATCGCGACGCGTCGGCCTCGCGGATCGCCTCGCGGATCGAGGGGAGCATGGCTTCCGTGAAATCGGCGAGCCGCGCCCTGGCCCGTTCGGGCCGATCCACGTAGGGGGACGAGAGGATCACGATCGCCGCGTGGTCGTGGCGTCCGAGGAGACGCTCGCGCGCCTGGATCAGCTTCGCCCTCGTGCGGCTCACCGTGAACTCGTCGGGCAGCCAGTAGACGTGCCACACCGCGTAGCCCAGGGACAGCGAGCGCACGTCGGTCTCGTGGAACGACAGCGGCCCGCCGGCCGAGGTCAGCGTCGTGTCGCGCTCGGCGACGATCCGCCATCGGGAGTCGCCGCGCGGCACGATGACGTTGGCGAAGTGGATCAACTCCTTCCCCTGCGCCTGGTTCCGGTAGAAGCCGATGTAGCACTCGACCAGCGCCCCGTTCTTCTCATAGACCTCACGCACCTCGGCTTCGGCGCCGCGATATCCGTGGGTCCACGACGAGGGCGGCGTGCGGATTGGCGTCCAGCCGCCGAGGGGTCGCGGCGGTGCGAGCGCGATCGGCGCCGCCTCCGCCGCGGGGCGGGTCCACGACGCGAGCGCGGCCGGAGCCAACGCCAGCGCGATGGCCGCGGCAGCCACGCCGGCGATGCTTCCGCTGGGCCGGGCCCGCGCGGCCTCCGTGGGTCCCGGAGTCGCCGCGGGTTCCCCGGCGCCCGAGTGCGGAGGCGGCGGATCCTCCCGCCATCGGCTCCCGAGATAGAAGAAGATCACCATGACGACCGCGAAGACGGTCCACCCGATCGCGAAGTGATTGAAGCCCGAGCCGATGTCCGTGCGGGAGAGGTATCCAGTCAGGACCATCACGTAGGCGCGAAGACCGTTGGCGAGAACCGGAACGATGAGCGCCAGGATGCCGAACAGGATGCGGTTTCGCGGACGGCGGAAGTGGAGATAGGCGAAGAGGCAGCCCAGCGTGAACATCGAGATGAGAAAGCGGAGCCCGCTGCAGGCCTCCACCACTTGCCACTTGCCCGTCGGCGTGGTCAGGTACATCCCCTCGACCGCGACCGGCACCCCCGTCAACCGCAAGCCGGCCACCGCCGCGCGCGCGGTGAAGCTCATGAGCGCCGGATGGAGCGCTTCTCCGAACGGAACCGCGAAAAGCAGGAACGCGAGCGGAAAGGTGATCACGCGGGCGATGCGGAGCCCGAAGATCGTCACGACGAGCGCCGGAATCAGGAGCGCGAACGCGAGCTGCTCGTAGAAGAGGACCCCCGCCGAGTGGGCGACCACCCACAATGCCCCGCTCGCCGCGATGAGCAGTAGCCCGGGAAGGAACGGCTCGGGAGTGAGGCGGCGGAGGTCGTCCCGTCGTCTCCACGAGAGGAAGGCCGCGATGGGAAGGACGAAAAAGCAGTGGGTGTAGGTTTCGGAGCCGCGCCACACGTTGTAAAACGAAGCGGCCGTGGCGTGGTAGGCCGCGCCCAGCGCGAGCAGACCGAAGCCAAAGAGGGCGACCGCGAGGCTCCAGCCGTGTAACCGTGCCCCCACTCCCTGATTCACGCTCGTCCGGATTTTGTGCTCAACCCGACTCCTTTCCCCGTGTCCGGTGAAACCGGACGGAAACCCACATTATAACGCACGCGGGGGCCACGTCCGGCGCGGGCGGCTCCAGCGACCGGCCTACGGTCACGAAAGTACCGATCAGTACGGACGCAGAGCGTGATCGTCGCGTCTCGTCGTATCGTGTCGCGTATGAGATAATCTCGAAAGACCGCGCCAGGACTGCGTTTTCGCGCGGCCCTCCGGCTCCCCGCCATCCGCGGCCGAGGATGGTACGTTAGCTGCTTCAATCTTCATCACCGGTATACTCCAGGAGGATTGCCGTCACCACCTGTTCGCTCCCAAACACTCGTCGCCTTGGCTCCCTCATCGCCGCGGCGATGGTCCTCTGGATCGCCTCGCTCATCGCCGCGCCCGCCGGTGCGGCGATCTCCATCCCGGGAAATCAGTGGGTCAAGCAGTCGGCCCCGTCCGTGGCCCTGCTGCCCAACTTCTCGGGCAAGTACGAGCCGCGTGGCTGGAACCACATGCTCTACGACCCCGTGGGCAAGCGGATGGTCCTGTACGACGGATACGTCGACGCCTCGCGCCCTACGTCGATCTACGCGAACGCTCTCTGGACCTACGACCCCGTGGCAAACCGGCTCGCCCTGGAGTCGGTGAGCAACTGGGCGCGCCTGAGCGGGGTGACGGTCCCGCTCGTCCAGAACACGGCCAACCCGACGCCCTACGACCGGCATTCCTACTCGTGCATCGCGATCGTGCCCGAGAAGAACCGGCTCTACCTCTGGGGGGGCGCCAACAACAGCATCGCGACGAATTATCTCGGGGATGCGTGGAGCTACGATTTCGGAACGAGGAAATGGCGCGAGCTGAAGGCCGTGTCGCACCCGTTCACCGTCTTCGAGCAGACGATGACCTACGACCCCGGCACGCGCCGGCTGGTCGTGTACGGAGGGGCCGAAGCCCCGTACCAGGGGAGCGACCAGGCGTGGCTCTTCCACGTGGACACCGAGATCTGGGAGGTAGCCCTCACGCCCAGCGCCCCGCCGGCGCGCATGTCCCAATCCATGGTGTTCGACCCCGTGCGGCGCGTTTCGTGGATCTTCGGCGGCGGTCCCTACCCCAGCGCTACGAGCGAGCTCTGGTCGTTCGACGCCGCCGCCCGGGCGTGGGAGCGAGTCACGCCTCAGGGGGCCGTGCCTTCACCACGCCGGTTCGCGGCGATGGCCTACGATTCACGGCACGACATCGTGCTCCTGTGGGGCGGCATCCGCGACGACGACACCCGGTACAACGACACCTGGATCTTCCGTCCGGCCACGCGCCAGTGGCAGCAGCTGTCTCCCGCCGTCAAGGCTCCGGCCGACACCTGGAACGCCGAGGACCTGGCGTACGACCCGGGCAACGACGTCTTCGTACTGCACCAGGGCGCCGACTTCTGGCTGTTCCGCTACGCCCCGGGCGGCGACCTGAGGCCTCCGAACGAGGTCCACGACCTGAGAGGCCGGTAGTTCCGACGTCCGCTGCGCCCCTCCGCCCCCGGTACCAACGATCAATCTGGTGTCCCGCCCGCGCCCGCCCGACTAGACTGAGGGAACGGTGCGCCCGGCTCCAAGCGCTCCGCACGCTTCGGTCCCTGAGGAATGTCTCGCGTGAAGGTGCACCAGTCGGTCGACAGCCTGCGGCGAGCGCTGCCCGCCGCGGGCCGTCCGCCGGCCGTGGTGGTGGGCCTCTGCTCCCACGGGCTCGCCATCGTCCGCTCCCTCTCGCGAAAAGGCGTCCCCGTGATCGTCGTCGAGTCGAACTGGGACCAGCCCTCCGCGCAGACGCGTCATGGGTTCAAGCTCCACCACGACGACCTCTACGGCGAGTCGCTCGTCCGGCTTCTGCTCGAGCTGGGCGCGTCCCTCCCGGAGAAACCGGTCCTCTTCGTCACCAACGACAAGATGGTGCGCCTCTTGAATCCGAAGCAGGAGATCCGCGGCCGGTTCCACCTCCCCTTTCCCCGGCCGGAGCTGCTCCCGGACCTGATCGAGAAGGACGTCCTGGGCCCCCTGGCCCAGCGGCAGGGGCTCCGCGTCCCACGCACGGCCACGGTGACGGGGGCCGCGGCCCGCGGCGAGGAGCCGTCCGAGGCGCTCGATG
>JANLXD010000041.1:0-3576 GCA_031364935.1 Candidatus Eiseniibacteriota bacterium | reverse complement strand
GAGAAAACCGAGCTGATCGACGGGGAAGGTCTGCGCCGGGCGATCTCCCGCATCGCGCACGAGATCATCGAGCGGAACGGCGGGGCGAAGAGCATCGTTCTGGTCGGAATCCGGCGGCGCGGCGTCCCGATCGCAAAGCGGATCGCGGCTAAAATACTGGAGTTCGAAGAGGTCGAAGTGCCGGTGGGCGCGCTGGACATCACCCTCTACCGCGACGACCTTCAGATGATCGCCCACCAGCCCGTGGTGAGCGGCACCGAGATTCCCTTCGACATCGACGAGCGGGTGGTGATCCTGGTGGACGACGTGCTGTTCACCGGACGCACCGTCCGCGCCGCGCTGGACGAGCTGATCGACTTCGGGCGGCCGCGCGCGATCCAGCTCGCGGTGATCGTGGACCGCGGCCACCGCGAGATCCCGATCCGCGCCGATTTCGTCGGCAAGAACGTCCCCACGTCCAAGCGCGAGGTGATCATGGTCAACGTCCAGGAGATCGACAAACACGACGGCGTGTCGATCGGGGAGCTGTTGCCATGATCGGACACCGGAAGGATCTCCTCGGCCTCGAGGAGCTGAGCGTGGAGGAGATCGTCTCCATCCTGGACACCGCCCGCACGTTCCGCGAAGTGCTCGACCGTCCCATCCCCAAGGTTCCCTCGCTCCGCGGCCTGACCGCGGCCAACCTCTTCTTCGAGCCCAGCACGCGCACGCGGCTCTCCTTCGAGCTGGCCCAGAAGCGCATGAGCGCGGACACGGTGTCGTTCCAGAGCTCGGGCTCCAGCGTGTCCAAAGGAGAGACGCTCAAGGATACCGCGCGGAACATCGAGGCGATGGGGATCCACATGGTCGTCATCCGCCACCAGTCCTCGGGCGCGCCGCACTTCCTGGCCCGGAACCTGGACGCCTCCATCATCAACGCCGGCGACGGCACGCACGAGCACCCGACGCAGGGGCTGCTCGACATCTACACGATGCGGGAGAAGAAGGGGCGCATCGACGGCCTGCGCGTGGCGATCATCGGCGACATCCGCCACAGCCGCGTCGCGCGCTCCAACATCTGGGGGCTGATCAAGCTGGGCGCGTCGGTCACGGTGGCGGGCCCCGCGACGATGATGCCCGCCGAGGTGGAGCGCTTCGGCGTCACGGTCGCGAAGAGCGTCGAGGAGGCGATCGAGGGCGCGGACGTCGTGAACATCCTGCGCGTCCAGCTCGAGCGCCAGCGCGCCGGGCTCTATCCGTCGCTGCGCGAGTACGCGCGCGTCTACGGCGTGACCAAGGAGCGCCTCGCGGGGGCGCGTCCCGACGCGATCGTGATGCATCCCGGCCCCATGAACCGCGGCGTCGAGATCGCGCAGGAGGTAGCCGACGGCGCGCACTCGGTGATCCTCGAGCAGGTCACGAACGGCGTCGCCGTGCGGATGGCCGTCCTCTACATGCTCGCCGGGCGCGACGAGCCCGCCGAATCCACCCCCGAGTCTCCGCCGGTGCCGCGGCGCGCGACCCTGGCGGCGAAGCGATGAGCCGCCCGCAGGCGATGGCGCGCGACGCGGCGATCCGGCCGATCTGCCTCCGTGGGGGCCGCATCCTCGATCCGTCGCGCGGCATCGACCGGGTCCAGGACCTGTGGCTGGACCAGGGCCGCATCGCCGGTCTGGGCGAGGACGCGCCGGCGGCGCTCCGCTCCCGGAGCGACGTGGAGGTGATCGATGTGTCCGGAGCGGTCGTCGGGCCCGGTCTGGTCGACATCCACGTGCATCTCCGCGAGCCGGGGCAGGAGGAGAAAGAGACGATCGAGACAGGGACCCTCGCCGCGGCCCGCGGCGGGTTCACCACGGTCGCCTGCATGCCCAACACCGATCCCCCGCTCGACGACCGCCCCCGGATCGAATACGTGATCCGGCGCGCGCGCGAGTCGGGCAGCGCGCGAGTCCTTCCGATCGCCGCGGTCACGCGCGGCCAGGCCGGCGAGGCGCTGACCGAGATCGAGGACCTGGTCGATGCCGGGGCCGTGGCGTTCTCGGACGACGGAAAACCGGTCTGGAACGCCGAGATCATGCGGCGCGCGCTGGAGCTGACTCGACCGCTGGGCATTCCGGTGATCCAGCACGCGGAGGATCCTCATCTCAAGGGATCGGGCGTGGTCCACGAGGGGTGGACCTCGACGCGGATCGGCCTCGAGGGGATTCCGGACGCCGCCGAGTCGGTGATGGTCGCTCGCGACGCGCTCCTCGCCGAGCTGACCGGCGGGCGCGTCCACGTGGCGCACGTGAGCGCGGCGCGGTCGGTGGAGATCATCCGGAAAGCGAAAGCGCGCGGAATCGCGATGACCGCCGAGGTCACGCCGCACCACCTGATGCTCACGGACGAGGCGGTCTCGGGCTACGACACCAACACCAAGATGAACCCGCCCTTACGTGGGACTCGCGATCGCGAGGCCCTGATCGAGGGCGTGGTGGACGGCACGATCGACTGCCTGGCCACCGATCACGCGCCGCATACCGAGATCGACAAGGACAACGACTTCGAATCGGCTCCGTTCGGGATCATCGGCCTCGAGACCGCGCTGGGGCTCTATCTGAAGGCGCTCGTGGAGCCGGGACACCTGACGCTTCCCGAGCTTCTTCTCCGGATGACGCGGAAGCCGCTCGAGGTGCTGGGGCGCCGCGGGGGGACCCTGGAGCCCGGGGAGCCCGCCGATGTGACCGTCTTCGACCCGGCCGGGCGGTGGACCGTGCGGGCCGCGGATTCGTCGTCCCGGTCGCGCAACACGCCCTTCGACGGATGGGAGCTGCCCGGGCGGATTCTGCTGACGATCCTGGACGGGCGGGTTACCTGGCGGGAGCCGGCGGAGCTGGCGAGCGGCCGATAGCCCGTCGGCCCCCAGCGTGGTAGCATCGGTGGCTCATGCCGAACCAGCGTCCGGGAATGTTCCGTTCCCGATTCCTCGTCCCCGTCGTGCTTCTGGCGTTCTCCGGATGCGCTTACTACAACACGTTTTACCTCGCGAAGCGCTACTACAGGGACGCCCAGAAGGAGCAGGAGCGGAGCGTCTCCGAAGGCACGGCCATCGGAGCCGCCACCAAGTACGAGCAGGTCATCCGACAGTGCACCAAAATCCTCACGGAGTACCCGAAGAGCAAGTGGGTGGATGACGCGACGTTCCTCATGGGCTCGTCCCTGTACGGCAAGGGCGACTACGCCGGCGCGATCAAGCGCATGGACGAGCTGGAAGTGAAATTCCCCAAGAGTCCCTACGTTCCGGAGGCGCGTCTCGTGAAAGGGTTGGCCCACTACCGGCGGAAGGATTACGCCGAGGCCGACTCGATCTTCCAGGCGCTCGACGCCGCCTACCCCAAGCTCTCGAGGCGCTGGGAGGTTTATTTCTACGAAGGGGAGAGCCGAGCGGCGCAGAGGGACTACGGCACCGCGCTCGCGTGGTACCGCCGCTCGGTTCAGGCCGCGGACCAGCGCCGCCAGCGCTCCGACGCCCTGCGGCGCACGGGCGACGCTCTCTTTCAGTCGGCCAGCATGGACAGCGCTCAGCTCGTGTACGACCAGGCGTTGAAGTCGGAAGAG